>JAIUMB010000059.1 GCA_022565745.1 Cryomorphaceae bacterium
GCGTTTGCGCATCAGTGATTTGCATTTTGAGGATGACTTTATTCGTGTGCGTGGTAAGGGCAACAAAGAGCGATTGGTTCCCATTCACACGAGTGCGCAAAAATTAATTGATCTCTACCGCAAGGAAGTGCGTGTTCATGTTCCCGTGAAAAAGGGTTCGGAAGATACACTTTTTCTCAACCGATTTGGGTCGGGCTTATCGCGGGTGTCCATTTTCAACATGATCAAACAAATGGCGGAGCAGGCTGGTGTTCGCAAAACCATTTCTCCGCATACGCTCAGGCATTCCTTTGCGACCCACTTGGTGCAAGGTGGTGCAGACCTCAGGGTCGTACAAGAGCTGCTTGGCCACGAAAGCATACTTACAACGGAAATTTATACGCACTTAGATGACTCGGATCTGCAAAAGACCATAAACAAATTTCACCCAAGACAATGATTTGTTAGCCAAATGTTTGGTGACTATGAATCTGTGATTAATTTTTGACCATCAGAATCTTAAGATGTTTTGATTCGTGATTTTGAATGTCAACCATCACAAGTGATCCGAAACAAATTGTTGACAATAATCTTTGATTTGTTGTCGGACGTTTCTAAACGCAGCTTCGATGTCGGCCTCTGATCCCGTCGCTTTTGCCGGATCGGGAAATTTGTGGTGAAACGTCTTGGCACTCGTAGGGAAAAATGGGCAGCGTTCCTTCGCATGGTCACAAACGGTAATGACAAAGTCAAAGTCGATGTTGCTGTATTCGTCTACATGATTTGACGTGTGATTTGAAATATCAATTCCATCTTCACGCATGCTTGCAATGGCCTTTGGGTTTACGCCATGTGTTTCAACACCGGCGCTGAAAATGGAGGCTTTGTTTTCTGCAAAGTACCTTAAATACCCCTCGGCCATTTGACTTCTGCAACTGTTTCCTGTGCATAAGACCAATATGTTTTTTATGCTGTTCATTCTGCTTAAATGTTATGAGGTGTTAGAAAAAATTCACGATTGGGACACTAACAGCATCCACCACCCGGTGTACAGTTGTTAGATTCGACAGACTGTAAATCAGATAGTTTTACCTTTGTTTTTTGTGGAGGTATTCCGCATTGATCCTTGGCCAAACAATCGGTTTGCTTAACCGTCAAAATAAAATGGTTGTCTTTAAATTCCAATCCATAGCGGCCTATGGTTTCTGTTTGGTATTCAATTTCAATGTCCAAATCTTCATCCCCAAAAAGTGGTTTAGCAACCGAGATGATGCTTTTAAGTTTCTGCGGATCTAATCGATGGTCAAAGTCATTGGCCGTCCACAACTGAAATCCAATGGTTTTTTCAGTGCGTACGGTGCCGCCACAATCAATAAAGTGTTTGGTCGTTAAACCGGCTTCGGTGATGTGGAAGTGACTGGGGACAAATCGACCATCTGGTTGAACAAAGGTTAGTTGGGAAACACGGTCTAAAAGCGCTTTGAATTGTGAGAGTTTCATTTTTTATGGTTTTAAATTAGCAACATTGATTGTTGTTGGATGATTCGATTAAAATATTGGCAAAATAGAATTGGAGTTTATCAATTGTTTTTTCATCGATGCAGTAGCAAACGGCGTTGCCTTCGATGTTGCCTTTGATAATGCCTGCATTTTTTAGTTCTCTTAAATGTTGAGAAACGGTAGGTTGCGCAAGGGGCAATTCCTTGACAATGTCGCCGCAAATACATGACTTCACTTTCAATAAGTGTTCGATGATGGCGACTCTTGCGGGGTGTGCCAGCGCCTTTAGTAGAATGGCAATGGCGTTTTGCTTGTCGGTAAAGTGGTCGGTTTTCGTCGCGCCCATTGTTCGGTATTTTTATATTGCAATATTACGATGAAAGGTTTAACCAACAAGTGGCAGAAAGTGATTTAGATTCCATACCTCCTAACTATTCCCAAATCTAAAACCTATGCGTACTTTTATGCAAAATATCGAATCATGTCAAATATTTCACTAATCATTGAAGAAAGAGCGGCCAGTATAGGGAGCTTTATGGTGGGGCGCTTGCTGCCATTTCGCCAGAAGCGATCCGTAGGCCCCTTTGTTTTTATCGACCACATGGTCCCTGTTTTGCTGGACGAAAGAGAGAGCTTTGATGTTTTGCCACACCCACATATTGGATTGTCGACACTTACATACCTCTTTTCGGGTTCCATAATGCATCGCGACAGCATAGGCAGCGAGGCTGAAATCAAGCCCGGCGCGGTAAACTGGATGACGGCTGGGAAAGGTGTGGTTCATTCTGAACGAACACCCGAGCACCTGCGAAATAAGGAAGTGCTCATGCACGGGTTGCAGATTTGGGTAGCACTACCAAAGGCATTGGAAGAGACCGAGCCTACGTTCACGCAAGTCAAAGCAAGCGATATTCCTGCATGGAAAGACAATGATGTGCAGATTAAACTTATTGCCGGTAAAGCACTGGGACGTCAATCGCCCGTTCCGGTTCACAGTAATCTTTACTTCATAGAGTTCAAGAGTGAAAAAGGTCA
Source organism: Cryomorphaceae bacterium (assembly GCA_022565745.1). GTDB lineage: Bacteria > Bacteroidota > Bacteroidia > Flavobacteriales > Schleiferiaceae > CSBr16-58. The sequence goes on from JAIUMB010000059.1 coordinate 2,515, forward strand.
AACAATCCGCATTGGTGATGAGCTTTTTGGGGAGAGTGCACTCTATATTTTGGAGGGTAGTATTCACGCCGAAGGCAACACATTTGCATCCGGACAAATATTGATTGCCGCAGACAGTACTCTGTGTGAATTTGAAATGGCAGCCAATACGACTGTTTACATCTTTGGCGGAGAGCCTTTTCCGGAGGAGCGCTATATAGACTGGAATTTTGTTTCATCGAGCAAGGAACGACTCAAGCAAGCCAAGGAGGATTAGATCGAAAAGCGCTTTCCTCAGATTCCGGGGGAGACGGAATTTGTGCCTTATCCCAAACCCAGGGGGTAGTTACAGACAACGTGCGTAAACCAACCTTACAAAGAAGTCCAAATGGTGTCAACCTTTGCGATTGCAGCGGAAAGTTCACCATTGTGTAACATGTCTGACTTCAACCAATTCAATCACTGTTTTCCAGTTGAAAAAGAGACTCAACAGAGATCTGTAATGTCTTAGCAATTTTGAGCGCAAGAACAATAGACGGATTGTAGCGCCCTTTTTCTATGGCGTTGATAGACTGTCTGCTCACGCCCACCTTTTCTGCCAGTTCAGATTGGGTGAGTTTATAGCGCGTGCGTTCTAGTTTTACATTATTCGTCATTTTGCAAGCGATTTCTAAACAATACCCAGTGAAAACGAAGCAGGAAAAATATAAGTATTGTAAACATGTTGAATACGATGATGGGAAAAAAAGCAAATTCGTATACAAACATTACCGACAAAAGTAGGATAAAGTAATTGAGATAGGTGGCCCATAATAATGAGTCAAGACGAAGTTGTGAGATGAGCTCGTCTTCGTTGGGCAATTTGGAAAATGCTGCCAGCATACCTCCAATAATTATCAGTACAGCAGCTATTTCGTCAAGAATATTGTTTTCTTTCCACGAAAAATATACGTAGGAATTTAAATTTTTCTCGGCGATAACAGCAAATACTTGACGGTCAAAAAAGGGATGCGAGTCAAAGAATAATGACCAAATGCCCAATATTATCCCAGGAACGAAAAGCATCCAACCAATCATTCGATACTGTTTTGGAAATAAATGATTTGAAATCATAACTGTATTTTTTTCACAAATGTAAAACAAACTTTCCAATAAGACAAGTTAACTTTACATTTTGATCACGCATAAACATTGTTGACTTTTTGTATTCAATTGTCCTTGATGCATCAATTATAGACCTCTTTGGTATAAACCTACACCATGTTAAATCAAAAAAGTAGATTTCGTTCCTAGGGCCAAAACCATAGACTAATGCTTTTGACCTTTGTTTTGGGTTACGTGTGTGTAGGTGGTTCATAGAACTTGTGCTCTGTCCAATAGGTGTTGGTTATATTTGAATGATTAGATGCTTTGATAATCTCCCAAAATAAATCACTTTTTATTTCTGCTCTTTCCACCATTTATCCGAACTTTACCCCTGCAAAAACGCCTGTAATTTTTATGAATATTTCCTATAACCGTGAGTTGTTTTCCAACGACGAACTCAAAGCCATATATCGCACGATACTAAAACCGCGATTGATTGAAGAAAAAATGTTGATAGCCCTTCGACAAGGGAAAATCTCTAAGTGGTTTTCCGGCTATGGACAAGAGGCCATTTCTGTTGGGACGACTTTGGCGATGAACCCAGAGGAACACATACTTACTATGCACCGAAACTTAGGGGTGTTTACCACACGTGATATAGACTACTACCAGCTTTTTGCTCAGTTTCAAGGAAAAATGGATGGCTTTACCAAAGGTCGCGATCGCTCGTTTCACTTTGGCAGTAAAGATCACAACATTGTAGGGATGATTTCGCATTTGGGTCAGCAGCTTGGCGTAGCAGATGGGATTGCGCTGGCGTCGCTTTTGCAAAAAACAAAACAGGCCACGCTGGTTTTTACGGGCGATGGAGGGGCCAGTGAAGGCGATTTTCACGAAGCACTAAATGTGGCCGCGGTGTGGCAACTGCCGGTGATTTTTGTAGTGGAAAACAATCAGTGGGGGCTATCCACACCGAGCAACGAGCAGTTTAGGTGCGCATCTTTTGTAGACAAAGGCGTTGGTTACGGCATGCGTTCGGAAAAAATCAATGGCAACAATATTCTCGAAGTTATTGAAGCGACCCGCTCGTGGGCAGAACGCATCAGGGAAAAGCCGGAACCGGTATTACTGGAATGCGTAACGTTTAGAATGCGTGGTCACGAAGAGGCCAGTGGGACAAAGTATTACCCCGATGGCTTGATCAATCACTGGGAAGCTTATGATCCAGTAGATAACTACCGAGCATTTCTCATAAATGAAGGGTTGCTTACCGATGATGAAGATGCCCAACTGCGCCAAGATATTACCAAAGAAATATCCTCAGCGTTACAAGCCGCTATGGACTCTCCCGATGTTGAATACAATGAGGCGGTTGAAAAAGCAGATGTGTACGCGCCATACGATGCGCCAATCATTGAGCCAACCGAAACGATGGAGGAAAAACGCTTGGTTGACGCCATTTCCGATGGATTGCGAGAGGGGATGTCCAAACACGATAACCTCGTGATTATGGGGCAAGACATTGCCGAGTATGGAGGGGTTTTTAAAATCACCGATGGTTTTGTAAAAGCTTTTGGCAAAGACCGTGTTCGCAATACGCCTCTTTGTGAATCGGCCATAATTGGTGCAGGATTAGGGCTTTCTGTACGCGGTATGAAGAGCGTCATTGAGATGCAATTCGCCGACTTTGTCACCGAAGGATTTACACAAATCGTCAACAACCTGGCGAAAATTCACTACCGCTGGGGACAAAATGCCGATGTGGTGATTCGGATGCCAACGGGCGCTGGGGTACAAGCCGGTCCGTTCCACAGTCAGAGCAACGAAGCGTGGTTTGCCCATACCCCCGGTTTGAAGGTGGTATATCCGGCTTTTCCAGCGGATGCCAAAGGGCTGCTCCTCCGCGCCATTGAAGATCCCAATCCAATCATGTTTTTTGAACACAAGGGCTTATACCGATCTCTTTACGGACAAGTTCCTCAGGGTTATTACACACTACCCTTTGGCCAAGCAGCACTGGTCAATGAAGGCCAAGCAGCCACCATTGTCACGTATGGCTTAGGTGTTCACTGGGCATTAGAGTGGCAAAAGCAACATCCAGATACACAAGTAGACATCATTGACTTACGCACACTTGTGCCATTGGATGAAGAGACCATTTATGCTTCGGTGAAGAAAACCAGTCGCGTGTTGGTGTTACACGAAGATTGCACCACCGGCGGTTTTGGTGCAGAAATTTCGGCCCGTATCTCGCAAAACTGTTTCCGCAACCTCGATGCTCCGGTCATGCGCTTGGGCAGTGAAGATACTCCGGTGCCTTTCTCGGGGATATTGGAAAAAGGGTTTTTGGCCAACGCCCGATTGGATAGAACGATGGAAGAATTGTTGCAATTTTAGTACGAGGAAAAAATCCACGCAACGGCAATGGCAACAATCACCGATACAATTTTAACCAAATTAAAACGGTGATCTTCACTGGCCTCAAAAAGGATGGTGGTGGATATGTGCAAGAAGATGCCCGCCACAAATGCGGTAGCGTACATATTGATTTGGTGTATGTCGGGCAAGAACTGACCGGTAAACATACCCAGTGGCGCCATCACGGCAAATAGCAGCAATAATCCATAAGTGGTAGGGAGCGATAGTTTGCGTTCTCTCAATAGCGAAAACAACACCACACCAACGGGAATGTGGTGTAACGCAATGCCCCAGAAGAGTTTGTTGCTGATTTCGGGAACGTGTATTTGTGTGCCAATGGGAATGCTTTCAATAAACGCGTGCAGACATAAACTGAGCATAGCGGCAAGAGGTATGTTGTGTCGCGAGCGTTTCAGTTCGCGGTGGGCGTGGCCGTGTTCCACCCCGTGGGAGATCATTTCCAAGATGACTTGAAACAAGAATCCCAGCATCACCAGTAGACCGGGGAGGGGGTTGTGGTGGTGACCGTGTGCGTGGTCGTGGCTGTGGTCGTGTTCTTGATGGGCAAATATCTCCGGGAGGAGATGCATCATGGCCAGTGCCAATAGATACGCACCACTAAAGGCCAAGAGGATTTTTAACCTCGACGGATTGCCGTGTCTGAACCAATTGGCTATAACCGCGCCTACCATAACCGAGGCGATAAGTACGATGGTTTTAAAGATCATTTACGTGCAAGGGTAATGTAGCGAGGAGAGCTACCGGTGTTTAATGTGGAAAGTTGATAATTACCCCATTCCTGTTCTATGGTAAATCCGGAAGTTTTTAGCATCTCACGGAAAGTATGGGGATAAATAAGTTTCACCTTTTCATAGAATGTGTGGGTGTTGCCACGGTCTTCAACCCGAATGGTTTTAATCACGTATTCCCCTTCAATGCGTCTTAGTATGTCAAACCGTACATCATCGATGACCTTGGTTTCAGGATTGGTGTTGATATGGGATAGGGTATTCGGATTGAGGTAGTCGAAGAGAAAACAGCCATTAGGTTTTAAAGCTTGAAAGATATTGTCGAATACCTGTTGGTTTTCTTTTTGGGTGTTAAAATAGCCAAAACTGGTAAAGAGATTAACCACAGCATCATATTGACGATTGCCGAGATCATCGCGCATATCGCCTTGGACAAAGTTTAGACCTTCACGGGCGAAGTGATTATTGGCAAAGGCGATGTTTTCTTTAGATAGATCGATGCCGGTAACGCGATATCCATTGTCGGCCAGTTGCACAGCATGCCGACCTCTACCACAGGCAAGGTCAAGTAGGTGCGCATTATTGGGGAGTGGGTGTGCTTGCAGCCAATTGTCTATAAACGATCGGGCCTCGTTGAGATCGCGATGTCGGTATAGTAAGTGGTAATAAGGGGTGTTAAACCAAGTGGCAAACCATTCTTTAATCATGCGGCAAAAGTAGTACAACAAACGTTGAAAACCACAGGACTATTGCAACTTTATTGCAAGAGTGTAATACCAAGGGTAAACATGGTACGGCTACGCTCGTTCATAAAAGGCGTTGGGATAAGGCCTTGGTCAAATACAAACTCTCCCGTTGTGCTTTGGAAGTTGACCAAGCTCATATTGATGCCGAATTTTTTGGTTTGGTAGCCAATACCGCCGTGAATGCCCGTGACATTACTTGCGTTAAATCGATCGCTGTAGCCTCCGGTGGTTAATGAATAACCGCCGCGAAGGAAAAAACCACCCAAACGTATTTCTGCACCTGCACGAAGGTGATGCATAGGTGCTAAGTCACTTCTTATATCTTCACGAAGATCGTCTTTCATTGATTGCTCAAAATCCCTACCGCCATATCGTGAGGTTCGAGGGTCTACAAAGTCATAATCGAAACTGATAAATCCGAATTTATTGATTACATACGCCATGCCGGCATTAAGTCGAGCGGCGTTGTAGGCAGTATAGCGATAATTGGGATTAAAGCCTCTTTCTTCTTCAACCTCTTCGAAAATTCCACCATCTCGATATATAAAATCAAATTCACCATTGAACGAATGCGCTGTAGGTGTTTGTGCAGAAACCCCAATTCTCAGTGCGGGTATGGGGCGATAAATCACCCCGGCGCGGGCGTTGATGCCAATGCCGTTTACATCTATACCTTCATTGAATTCTACATCGCCTTGTTCCACATCGTTTATATCTACTATAGACTGATCGTTAAAATAATTTTGTCTAAAACTTGTCAACGGCACGCCAATACCAAATCCGTAATACCATTTGTAGCCTTCGTTAAACCCAAAGGTTAATCCCATTTCGTGCTGGGTGCCCCAAATTTCTCTTGCTACAACCTCCTGATATAAATCGCCGGGTTCAAAAATTTCACCTTGTGGATTTTCGATAAACGCTCTTCCGGTATATTGTTCTCGAAACGATGCAGTTTGGTTAAACGTCAAGGCAAATACAGAACTGCGGTTGCGTTCTTCGTTCATCATCCATGTCTTACCAAAATTGGTGATGGTGATCCCTGATTCGTTGTTTTGACTCCCTCCAAATTGCTGTCCATTAAAGCTTGTGGTATTGTTGTGTGAAAAAATGCCAAAGTGCACATCGATTTGTTCGCGGCGAAACACCCCGGCACCGGCCGGATTGATGTGAATGGAGGAGAAGTCGTTGCCCAAGGCTGAGAAGGCGCCACCTACGCCTGCGCTACGCGCTGTTCCTAAGTTTTGGTGACGATTTAAATGATGCATTTCTAGGGCGCTTTGTCCTTGTATTGTCATAGATCCAAACAAAAACAGGGCAATACCGATAAAGAAATATCTGTTCATATTGGTTGTTATAAAAGATAAAAAAAGCATTCCCCGTAAATTGAGGAATGCTGGTATATTTGATTTATCGGCGTCCGCCGCTACGTGAAGGTGCTGATCTTACACCGCCACCACTGCTTCTAGATGGTGCTGAGCGCATGCTACCGCCGCTGCTTCTTGAAGGCGCTGAGCGGAAATTGCTCGGCGAAGAAGATCGACTAGGGCTAACACTTCTTGAAGGTGACACCCCTCTTGAAGGAGAAACACTTCTGCTTGGCGTGATCCGAGAAGGTGCAGTTCTAGCTGGTGGGCTATAATTGCTTCTTGTAGGCGTGCGTTGCATGCTGCCTCTAGCGGGAGAAGAGCTAGGTCGACTAGGTGCTGCACGACGAGAGCTTGGTGCAACTGAGCGAGAAGGCGAGGTTGCTCTTTGGTTTGCTGCTCCAGGCGCAGTGCGGGCACCAGTGCGTGCAGCAGGTTGAGCGGCTCTCGAAGGCGAGTGCATAAAATTGTTTCTCGAAGACGCGGCGCTTCGCTGTGATACGTTTGAACGGGCCAAGTCAGAATAGTTGGTGGCACGGTTAAACGAAGACCCTCTGGTAGCGGCAGTGGATCTGCTGCTGGTGGTATTGCGCAAGCTGCTGATACCTTCAGGAGATGTGCCTGCGGTTCTCGCACTTGTGCGAGAAGACTGAGCCACCCGATTGCTTCCTGTTGTTTGCGCAGCGCGTGGACTTGTAGCCGCGCGATCACGAGCGATAGAGGAGGTACGAGGGGCGGTGTTTATCGTTCTGCGCTGAACACCACCAGGCATTGTTCCGTAGCTAGAGCCACCTGGACGAACACCGGCATAACTTGTACGACGGTTGGGCGCATAATCATAACCGGCACCCCACATGGCTCCGTGATGGAATCCGGCATTATAGCTGTGCCAGCCCATGCCCATGCCCATGCCCATGCCCCAAGGGCGCATCATAAAGGGATCGTAGAAAAAAGGATCGTACATCATCATCGGATGCATGCCCCAAGGGTGCATCATGCCCCAAGGTCGCATGCCCATGCCCATGCCCCAGCCCATGCCCATGCCGTAACCCATGCCAAAGCTCCATCCGGGTTGCATGCCCATACCCATACCCATACCGGGATGCATTCCCATGCCCATTCCGCCATAGTAGTTGTTTACAACAGCACCACCTCCACCAGCGGCTTGTCCACTGCGAGTATCGCGAGCTCTTTCTCTGAATTCCGGGTCGTAGTAATCATCGTATACTTCACTTTGCTCATCTCCATTGCTGGCCTGCATGGTATTTGTAGCGCCAACAGCAGGGGCTGTGTAGCCTGGATTAAAATATATTCCATCGTCGTAGTGATTGGAAACAATGTCGCTTTTTGAACGACATCCAATCAAAACGATTCCTAACATCATTATGGTCATCAATTTTTTCATCACTTGGGCATTTAAAAGGGTTGTTTCTCGTAGCTTTGCACTACAATTAATAAACTTCAAATTTCATACCAATAAACCTCATATGGCTAAAGTTCTTGCAAGCAAAGATAGTGATTACGCGCAATGGTACAATGATTTAGTGATAAAAGCTGATTTGGCCGAAAACAGCGCTGTTCGTGGTAGTATGGTGATCAAGCCTTACGGTTATGCCATTTGGGAAAAAATGCAGGCCGAGCTCGATAGAATGTTTAAGGAGACCGGGCATGTCAATGCATATTTCCCCCTTTTTATTCCCAAGTCATTTTTTAGCAAAGAAGCCAGTCACGTTGAGGGTTTTGCTAAGGAGTGTGCGGTAGTTACCCATTACCGTCTAAAAAATGATCCCAACGGAAAAGGCGTAATTGTAGATCCGGACGCCAAGCTCGAAGAAGAACTGATTGTTCGACCTACTTCAGAAACGGTTATTTGGGATACCTATCGCAAGTGGATTCAATCTTACCGCGACTTACCTATAAAAATCAATCAATGGGCCAATGTTGTGCGATGGGAAATGCGTACCCGCTTATTTTTACGTACCGCAGAATTCCTTTGGCAAGAGGGGCATACGGCCCATGCTACTAAACAAGAGGCCATAGAGGAAGCTGAAATGATGCTGAATGTCTATGCCACATTCTTAGAGAATTTTATGGCAATTCCCGTACTTAAAGGGGTTAAAACAGAGTCTGAGCGGTTTGCCGGTGCGGTTGAAACCTACTGCGTGGAAGCGCTTATGCAAGATGGTAAAGCTCTACAAGCGGGAACATCACATTTTTTAGGGCAAAATTTCGCCAAGGCATTTGATGTGACCTTCGCCACCAAAGAAGGCACCAACGAATTGGTGTGGGCAACTTCATGGGGCGTTTCTACGCGCTTGATTGGCGCGTTGATTATGACCCACAGCGATAACAATGGTTTGGTGTTGCCGCCTAAATTGGCACCTCATCAGGTGGTCATTGTACCTATTTATCGCAAGGATGAAGAGTTTGAAAAGGTTGATGCCGCCGCCAAAGACATTGTACAAAAGCTTAGAGCAGCAGGTATTTCTGTACACTACGACAACCGTGACACCCACAAACCCGGCTGGAAATTTAACGAATACGAGCTAAAAGGCGTGCCGGTGCGCATAGCCATTGGTCCACGTGATCTTGAAAAACAACAGGTAGAGCTCGCTCGTCGTGATACATTGGAAAAATCCTTCCAACCAATGGACGGTTTAACCGACGTTATAGCGGATATACTTGAGCACATGCAAACCAACTTGCTGGAGCGCGCCCGTAAGCGTACCCAAGATGAAACGTATGCTGTTGATACCTGGGAAGAATTTACCGATGCTGTTAAAAATCGCGGTGGTTTTATCAAAGCCCACTGGGATGGTACGGCAGAAACCGAGCGCATAATCAAAGAAAAAACCAAAGCCACCATTCGTTGTATCGAACTCGATGCGCCGGAGGAGGAGGGCGTTTGTGTTTTCAGCGGTAAACCCTCTAAGAGAAGAGTGGTTTTCGCAAAAGCCTATTAACCGCTATGTGAACAGACGTGATTTGTCACGTCTGTTTATCCTGTTAATAATTCAACACCCAAATACCAAAGACCATGTCTAAAAACATTTCCTGTAACATTGACCTGTATCGCTTGCTGACCAAGAAATCTGCCGCCAAGGTTGAGGTATTTAATCACATGAAAACGGTAATGAGCATGTGGAAGGAAGTGTTGGAAGAGTTGGCCAGTGAACTCTCAACCGATGTTTGTGGCGACAACGAAGAGATTGTTATTGAATATCTGGATGTTTCTACTTTTGAAGCCAAGCTAAGAACGGCCGGCGATATATTGTTTTCTTATGTGCATACCAATGTATTTGCCTTAGACGAAAGTCACTATCTACACCAACATTCATATTTGAAGAAAAATGAATTTGAGGGCTATTTCGGTACCCTAAATCTTTATTACTTCTTGGGTGATTCCATCAAGTACAACCGATTGAACGACAATGGTATTTTAATCGCACGTGTTATGGTTAATAAGTCAGGACTATTCTTTGTTGAAGGCATTCGTGCCTTTGGAGAATTCGACCGATTTGATCACAAACGCCCTTTAAACCATGAGCGTATGAAAACATTGGCTGAAATGGCGGTGAAACACATGCTCGATATCGATTTGACCTTGCCCCCCAGACAGCATGCGCAATTGCTGAGCGTAGGAGATATTCAGTCGTTGCGACAGGAGTTGAGGTTTAATACCACGCAGCGATTAGGGTTTAGGAAGTAGTGTGCGCTGCCCGCGTGGGGGGTGCTGACGCAAGCATGGGTTCACGTAAGCTAATAAAGGCCGGATGGTATGGTCTGGGGTCGGAGGTCGGGTTTGTGAATGCATATAAAGGCCAATATTTGATTTGTTAAAGCCTTAGGATTGTATCTGTTTGGAGGTTTGGGAGTTGGGAGGTTTGGTTTTGCGAATGCTTTGCTAGCATGGAAGCATGGGGTGCTGACGCACGCTTGGCACGCTGCGCGCGCAGGGGTATACGAATGCACATAAAGGCCGGTATTCAGTTTGTGCTATTCAATGGCGTGTATAAAAAATAAAATCGCTTACACTTACCCAATTACAGACGCGATAAATCGCGCCCATACAGA
>JAIUMB010000060.1 GCA_022565745.1 Cryomorphaceae bacterium
GGCATCATTACATCTAAAATACAGATGTTATAGTCCTTGCTTTTAAAGTCGTTTAGTCCGTGAATACCATCCCGAGCTAGGGTAACATCGTACCCTTTGATGGTTAAATAATCACGAAGAATAAGTCCAAAATTTGGATCGTCTTCGACCAGTAATACACTCTTTCTCTCTTCCATGGTTTTTGTGTTTTTTTAGGTTAAACATTATCTTCTTCAATGAAGGGTAGGCAAATGCTAAACACGCTACCTTCTCTAGGCTTACTGTCAACGGTGATTTCACCTTGATGTAATGTGATGATTTCACGGGCATAGCTCAAGCCAAGACCGTGCCCTTTTATGTCGTGAAGATCACCAGTGGTTTGACGAAAAAATCGATCAAAGACTTTGCTGATCATATCTTTAGTCATACCAATTCCTTTATCAGAGACTTCTACGTATAAAAGTCCGTTTTTGTTGTAAGTTTTGAGGCCGATTCGTGGTTCATTGGGGGAATACTTATTGGCGTTGTCTATGAGGTTGACAAAAACGGTAAGCATTTGCTCAGGATCGGCTTCAATCATGCTGTTCTTTGCTTTGAAATCTGAAGTAAAATCACCTCCGCGGGTCTCTACTTGCAGTCGCAAGTGCTCAATGGCTTTTGTCAAAATTTGGTGTACATCGAGTACCTCCTTATCTAAAGTAACAGCTTTTTTGTCTAATAAAGCTAATCTCAATACCTGCTCCACTTGGGCGTTCATTCTTCGGTTTTCTTGCCTAATGAGGTTGGCGTAATAATTAACACGTTCGGGGTTTTGTGCTATTTGCTCGTTAGATAAAGCGTCAACAGCAAGGGAAATGGTTGCTATAGGTGTCTTAAATTCATGCGTCATGTTGTTGATGAAGTCGGTCTTAATGTTGCTGATTTGTTTTTGTTTAATAAGCTGACTGATGGTGTACAGCATCGCGTAAACCAAAACACCCATGAGCAACAAACTAAGACTTAATACAATTAAAAGTCTTCTCAACACAAACCGATCTTTGTTTGGGAAATAGACGTACAGCCACGTGGTGCTTGGAGGAGACAGGTCGTGTCTAAACAATAATGTTCTGAACTGCGACTGGGCAAAATCCCAATCAAATTCCATGGTCTTGTATTTGGTGAGCTCGTTTTTAGACGCGATGCCAAACTCAAAGACTTTTGGTAATGCTTTTTGTGAGAACTCTCGATTTAGGAGCGAATCGATGGTATTCATATCGATTCTATTGTCTAGGCTTTGCTCGTTTTTAAGTGATTCTCTATCGCTTTTGTCGGTTACTACAGAATCTAAACGGCTTAAGCGACGAACCACGGCAGCTTTCTTGAATATGGTTTGTTCTGTATCGGTTTGAGCTTCATCACCTAAGCTTGCCTCAAGCTGCACATCTGATTTCTCAAATTTATTGATCATCTGTTTGGCGTGGGCATACTCTAACTGATAAGATACCTTCGTGATGGCGTCAGAAACATCACGGTTAAAGCGCTCCTCGTACATCTCTTGTGAGTACTTTATCAACCGAAGCTGAAGTACAAGGATACCAATGGTAGCCAATGCGATCAATAAGAAAAATCGTCTGTATGACTTCATGTGTGTGCTTTATTTAAACACCGTTTAAAAATGTTAAAAGTAGCAATTTGTCAAAGGCAATCTGTTTTTGTTAATTAGTAGGTCTTAACAACTGTCAGATGTTAAAACCTTTTTTGCTTGTTTATTTAAAACACGTCAAAATAACGAAAGGAATCTGAAATGGTTCTAATCTCAAATGTTAAATTAACACTATAATACAAATTAAAAAAACATATCACTTTGTTTCCCAAATATTTGACATATGTATGCGGATAGCGTTTTCCCGCTGGTTGTCAGCCGGGATATACCATTTTTTAGCTTTAATTTCTTCAGGAAGATATATTTGGGGTGTAAAATTTCCGGGAAAATCGTGGGGATACTTGTAAGAAGCACCGTAACCAAGATCTTTCATAAGTTTGGTTGGTGCATTTCTCAGGTGTAATGGAACCGGGAGTTCAGCCAGGTTTTTTGCGTCTTCCATGGCTTTATTAATGGCGGTGTAGGCGCTGTTACTTTTTGGAGAGGTTGCTAAGTATATGGTGCACTGAGATAAAGGAATTCTTGCTTCTGGCATGCCCAGTTTACTTACAGCCTCAAAAGTGGTATTGGCTATAACCAGCGCTGTGGGATTGGCTAAGCCAATATCTTCACTGGCTGAAATCAGTAGTCTGCGTGCAATAAATTCAGGCGATTCACCAGCCACCAACATTCGAGCAAGCCAGTACAAGGATGCTTGCGGATCACTGCCGCGTATGGATTTGATAAATGCCGAAATAATGTCGTAGTGATTTTCTCCGTCTTTGTCGTACGAGGCATTTTTTCTCTGACAAACCTTTTCTGTTAGAGCATTGGTAATTACTAGGGGTCCATGATCTTGATGGTGTTGAACCAACAACTCAAGGTTATTAAGGGTTTTTCTTGCATCACCACCCCCAAAAGCAATGAGTGCCTCTGTTTCGACTAATTCGACGGGTATGCGTATTAATTGTTTGTCGTTTTCAACAGCATATACCAATAATTTTTTAATGTCATCAGCGTCTAATGTTTTTAAGGTGAAAACTTGACATCTCGACAATAAAGCATTGTTGATCTCAAATGATGGATTTTCCGTTGTCGCCCCAATCAACACAATTTCACCGCGTTCTACAGCGTGCAGGAGACTGTCTTGTTGGCTTTTGTTAAAACGATGTATTTCATCGATGAACAACACCGGAGGCTTGCTATTAAACATGCCGGGAGATTGAGCACTTTGAATGATGTTACGAATATCTTTGACACCTGCGGTTACTGCACTTAAATGGTGAATTTGTCTATCAAGCGCTTTGCACATGATGAAGGCCAATGTGGTTTTTCCAACACCGGGAGGCCCCCAAAGAATAATTGAAGGTAATGTGCCGTGATCAACCATGTTGCGAAGCGGCTTTCCTTTTTCAATTAAATGTTTTTGTCCTACAAAGGTGTCAAGCGTTTTTGGACGCATTCTTTCGGCCAGTGGTTCTTGCATCATTAATATTTAAATAATGTATCTGCAGTTCGCAATGGTATCTGAACTTTAAAACTCTAAACGCAGCTAACGTCAATCCTATTTTAGAACTTAAAGAGCGAACCATATTATGTGACAAAGGTAGTGAATCCATAAAGGTACAAGCTGTATTTTTACAGATTGAAACTTCCTTTGTTTTAGCTGTTATAGAGTTATAACATTGTTGTTTTGTTTGACGATTGAAATACAAGTTTTTTATGCAAGATACATCCGATAGAAATCACTTTTGGGTTATTCCCTTCCTTTTTGTTATGATGATGTGGCTGGTCTATTGGCTCGACGAGAAGTATATGTTAGATCTTTATAAGTATGGGGTGTTGCCGCAAAAGTTTGTCGGACTACTTGGGGTAATCACTTCACCATTTGTTCACGGAAGTTTATCTCATCTGGTGTCTAATACATTTCCCATCTTTTTTCTTGGTTCAGGCATTGCTTACTTTTATCCCAAAACTTCCAATAAAATGTTTTTAATCGCCTGGATATTTACTGGTTTTTTAGTTTGGTTATTTGGCAGACAAACATTTCATATAGGTGCTAGTGGGGTGGTGTACGCCTTGGCTTTTTTTATATTTTTTTCCGGATTGATTAGGGGGCACCCTCAGCTAATTGCATTATCTCTTTTGGTCGCATTTCTCTACGGGAGTTTGGTTTGGGGAATGCTGCCCATTGAGGAGCATATCTCGTGGGAGTCGCATTTATATGGGGGGCTCGTGGGATTAAGCGGCGCTATTGTGTTTAGGCGTAGCAATCCCAAACATGTGTCCAAACACTTTTGGCACAAAAGAAAGTATTATTGGGATGAAGAAGAAGAAAAACGTATGGATGACTTAGATTATTGGAAAACCGACGAACAAAGACAGTCTAATTCTGGCTTAGAACAATCTTCATCCGTTCGGTATCGCGTTGTTTACCACTATAAAGATGCAGCTATGGATGACGATTCCAGTAAATCTTCTGCAGGTAGACAGTCGGAAGTGAACCGAAAAAATTAATCTAAATTAATTTTTTACATCCAAATTCATTTAGTTACATTTGTACCTAGTTTGCTGTGATGCTTCTTTGAAGTGCATCATGACTTTTTGAAATTAATGTGAGGTATTGTAATTGGATAATCCATCAATTAACCTATTGAAGAACAATCAACACTAAAAAGACTTTGATGAATGTCAAATAAACGAAAAGCATTATTGGTAGGAGGAACAGGTTTGGTTGGCTCGCATTTGTTAAAATTTCTCATAGAAAACGATGCCTATGATGAGGTAAGAGTTATGGGAAGAACTCAACCTGATTTAAAAAACACCAAGATTACTTTTATTGAGACGGATCTGGTTAACCGTGCGTTTCCACGTTCAGCCTTTGTAGATGTGCACGATGTTTTTTGTGCCGTTGGTACAACACAAAAGTTAACCCCAAATAAAGAGGCTTATAAGGCTATAGACATTGGTATACCCTCAGGCATAGCGGAAGCGTCTAGTATATTTAATGCACGAAATTTTTTGGTTGTGAGTTCTATAGGAGCATCTGATCAAAGCCGATTTTTTTATTTAAGGGTAAAAGGTGAAATGGAGGAGAAGGTGATTGTTTCCGGTGTCCCTACCATTGAAATATTCAGGCCAAATACGCTACTGGGTAAACGAAAAGTGTTTAGGTTTGGCGAATGGATAGCCAAAGTTTTCAACCACCTAACCTCATGGTTTATGCCTAAAAAATATCAGGCCATAAAAGCTTCTGATGTTGCTAAAGCCATGATTGTTCGCGCGCTAGACAACCCTGATCCAGGAGTTAATGTCTGGGAGTCTGACCAAATTATGACATTGGCTAAGGAATACAAATAACACAGCCTGACTTTCCTAAGGCTTTTTATAAAACTTGTCTAAGGGTTCATCTTCGGAACGAACGCGTTTAAATATCAACGCATTGGGTTGTTCATCTATGATGATGTTTACAACGTAAAGAGCCGGCATCAATGGTGAAACATCAATTTTAAGTCGATGAAACCCTTTGTTATAGGTTGAAGATGATCCTACCATTATTCTTTGGCCATCGGTGTCAAAAATTTCAAACCCCACTTTGGTTTTAAAGGGTAGTGTAAATGTGATGTCTAAGGTGTCGCTTATTTCTTTATGTGCAGTTTTTACGTTGTAGTCAATGGGTAAAAGGTGTATGTCTAAACCAAGAATGTCGTACAGCAATGTTTTGGGAAAGCGATAAAGTTGCTGACCCGGAAGATTGGGATAGGCTTCATCGGATATATAAACGTAAGCATTGCCAAAGGCGATGGCCTCTTTCTGACTAAAATGGTCGAAGGAAATAAGGGTTTGTTCTCCTCTCCAGGGGGCATAATCAAACTCGCTTTTTGAAAAAGCAGTGATTTTGTTTTGCCCTAAAACCAATAAAACACCACTTGCTGATTCATAATCCACTGAGGTAACCCATGATGTGTATCGACTTATTCCCGGTATACTTATAGAGTCTATGGGGCTGATGTTTTTGTAAATGCCGGCCTTGTCTGGCACGGCAAAAATCCAACTGATTCCGTCAAAAGGTACTCTTCGGTTTTTTGAAAGAAAGTAAAGGGAATCATTGTGCCAATAAATGGATTCTACATCGTACATTAAGTCAATTGCAGGGAATTCAGCAGAATATGTAACCTCAATCCTCTCGGCAGTTATTTCCGTGAGTTCATCCGCTAATTGGTCTTGGTGAAATTTATAAATATGTACAGTCTTTCTATTATTCTTATTGTTGCCCATATCGGCAATATAAATGTTGCCTTTAGCATCTATTGTGGCATCTTCCCAGTCTGTGTTTTGTGCATTGGTAATACAGGATTTTTTTAATAATTTACATTGGTCATCAACCAAGTAAACGCAGGGTTCATGTCCACTGTCGTTGTGAAATAGAATTAAGCTGTCGTTCAAAACAACCATTCCGCTGTTTTCTCTAATCTCATCCGGAAGCATGCAAACAACTTCTGGGATGATTTTTTGCCCTTGTACACTTTGATTAAATAGAAGTGCAAATATGGAAATCATCTCTTTTAACATGTTTCAAAAGTACAGTACATCACTTATAATACATGTTGTAGACCTTCATTTTTTATCCGTACTTTCGCAGCGTTAAAATTCGTAAAAATGGGGTGGATATCCAGATTGTTTTCTTCCTCGAAAACAGCAAGTAAAAAGCAATATACTGGTTGGTCAGAGGTCAAGCAGGTATTGATTTTATTTGATGAATATGGAGACTCCATTCAAAAACTTGCGGATAAGTGGGCAGCGGAAGGAAAATCGGTAAATTTGATTCAGTGGAAAACGCCGGCGCCAAAGAAGGACCAACGCGTAAAATTTTTCACTGAAAAAAATATACGCTTTGGTAAAATAACCAACCCTGAGTTTGACAAAAACTGGAATAACGGGTTGCTGATAGATCTGACCACATCTTCACACAAGCGACTACAGCGTCTTTTAGAATTTTCAACCTTTGACTTCATGGCTGGCATCAACCCGCAGCATAAAGTTTTTTATGATCTTTTTACCCCCTATGCATCAGGCAAGTTTGAATCTTGTTTAAACACTATTGAGTCGTACATCAAAATCATTAATTCAAATAAAAAATCCCTATCATTATGAACAGCAATCGTCCATTTTCAGGAACTGGTATCGCCATGGTAACGCCTTTTGACGCTGATAAACAAGTAGATTTTGCAGCGCTTGAATCACTCACAAACCACCTGGTAGATAATGGCGTTAATTATCTTGTGGTTATGGGAACGACGGGTGAGTCGGCCACGCTAAACAAAAATGAAAAGCTTGCGGTACTCAACCGTGTTATTAAAATCAACAATGGTCGCTGCCAAATTGTGTATGGTTTAGGCGGTAATGATACCGTGACATTGGCCAAGGAGATGGAGGTTATGAACATAGATGGGGTCTCGGCCTTTTTATCTGTATCTCCTTATTACAATAAACCAACTCAAGAGGGTATTTACCAACACTATAAAACCCTGTCAGAGGCGTCTCCTTTGCCTATTATACTTTACAATGTACCTGGAAGAACAGGGAGCAATATGACTGCCGAAACCACCTTGCGTCTGGCTCGTGACTTTTCTAATATTGTGGCCATTAAAGAAGCTTCCGGAAACATGGAACAGGTCATGCAAATTATCAATGAACGTCCGGATGACTTTTCAGTAATATCCGGTGATGATAATTTGACCTTTCCTATGATTTGTCTTGGCGGGGATGGGGTTATTAGTGTTTCCGGACAAGCTTATCCTGCAATGTTCAGCAAAATGGTGAGCAATGCGTTAAATGGTTCTTTTGAAGAAGCCAGAAAAACGCATTACAAGTTGTTCGAATTTACCCAATTATTGTTTGCCGAAGGAAATCCCGGTGGTATTAAAGCAGCTTTAGATAAACTAGGTATTTGCAAAGATCACATGCGTTTACCTCTTTATCCCATTAGCATCGATACTCGCAAGGCCTTGATGGACGTAATGTCAGGAATTTAACCATCAAAACAATTCCTCGATGCTAGACAACTTTAAACCTACGCTCAACTTTTTACTTCGATTTATCATTATTTACGGGGTAGGGAGTTTGCTGTATTCACTATATATTGCTCATCATGATCCAAAGCCAGATGGCGTGACTGAATTGGTTGCCAATCAAATGGCATGGACCATGAATGTATTTGGTCAGCAGGTAGAGCTCTATGAGGTTGAAACAGATCCCTACGTTGGTGTGATGTATAATGAGACGCAGAGCGTAAGCATTTTTGAGGGTTGTAATGGACTGGCGGTAATGATTTTATTTGCTGCTTTTGTTTTTGCCTTTAGAGGGACGAATAATCGAGCTGTCATTTGGTTTATCCCTCTTGGATTTCTATTTATTCATCTATTTAATATCCTGCGTTTGGCTTTACTAATAGTCATCAACTACTACTATACCAACGCTTTTCACTTTTATCATAAATTTGTATTTACTGGTATCATCTACGCTTTTGTTCTATTACTCTGGATTTGGTGGGTGCAAATACAAAAAAAGCAGACTTTAGACGCAGACCTTTCCACAGACGATCATTAATGGCCTATATCTATGTTTAGCATTAAAAAAAAGTCGCCTCAATCAACTCTGGTAAGGGCAATGACAATACTTATAGGTGTATTAGGACTAGCCGTTATTTATATTTTTCAACGAGATCTTTTTTACAGTGGATTTTCAGATGCAGGTGCAAGCACGGTGAAAGTTCCAGATTTTGATGCTACTCGGTTTATATGGCACAAGTTTACCCGACTTCTATTGAATGATACGTTTAGTCTTTTTATTATTTTCGGAATTTTTTTGAGGAAAGACTTTATTCAGTTTGGATTTAAGTTGCTGCTCATTGAGGTTTTTATCATCCTTCCTATATATTTATCACTGAGCATTTACATGTATGAGTATACGAGATTCTTTCTTCAACATATTCATAGGTTAATTGTAAACCCTGTGTTGATGATGTTGCTTATTCCTGCTTTTTTTTATCAGCAGCATAAAGAAACGCAATAGGTTAGCTGTAAAGTTCTCTACAATTAAAATAAAAAATGCAGACAACTCATTAGCTGCCTGCACTTTATTAAACTGAGCTTCGTTCATCCATCAGAGAGGAGTTGATGGGTACTGTTTAGTCTTCAAGTAAGGGATATAAAATATCCAACTTTGGACTGATGACAATCTCTGTACGTCTGTTTTTAGCCCGTCCTTCAGGGGTGTCATTGGTAGATATTGGTCGATACTCACTTCTCCCAGTTGCGCGAATACGATCTCCGTCAACTTTGTATTCATCAACCAATATTCGAGTAATGGCTGTAGCACGAGCAGCTGATAAGTCCCAGTTATCACTAAATCGAGCTGTACGAATAGGAACGCTATCGGTGTGACCAATTATTTCAATTTGCAAGTCTGGACTATTGGCTAAAACATCAGAAACCGACTTTAGCGCGTCTTTTCCTCGTTTATCAACAATGGCACTACCAGATGCAAAAAGAAGGTTTTCAGATAGGTTAATGTATAGTTTGCCGTCTCTCATTTCCAGCTCTAAGTCTTTTGCAGGGACATTAATCAACGCATCTCGCATGGTACGTCTCAGTTGACGCATGCGTTCATTTTGGTCAAATACTTGTTGTTGAAGATCGCGAAGGCGTTCGGCACGTTCGGCAAGGGTTCCTTCTTTTTCTTTTAAAGCAACATTTTTTTGGTCAAGTTGGGCGAGTAAGCTGCTGGTAAGGTTACTTTGTTCTTGTTTGTAGTTAGAAAACGAATCTGAAAGTGTTGTTAGGCTTTCAGTCAACCGCCTGTTGTCGTCCGAAAGTGATGCACTGTCTCTTTCTAATCGGTCGATGCAGTCCAGTGCAATTTGATGATTTTTTTTACTTACACAACTCATTATCATTACTGAAGATAAAGCGAGCAGAGCAAAGTTGATGCGGTTCATATTAAGATGGTTGTTTATAATTTAAAATGGTGACAAATGTATTGAATCAAATTTGACGCCCAAATTTATATTTTTTTCAAATTTTTTTTTAAAAATGCTCTCTATATCCTGATTTTTCCTATTTTTACCTTTCTAAAATATCCTTTGCTGATGATTAAAAAAATACTCGTATCCATTTTATTTTTGTTGGCCGTGGCTGCAAATGCACAGTTCAGATGGAATGATGTTTCATTCTATTTTCAAGGCGGAATTTATAACTCCAGCATTCTGAATCCCAATTATTACACAGAAGAAATTGATCCCCGCATACCTACCATTAGAGGAAGTGGGGGGCTTGGTTTGCTTTATAATTTCAACGATCGTTTTGGTTTAAGCTTTGGTGGTGATTATGAAAGAAAAGGACAGCAGTTCGAGGAATTCCGTCGAGGAAACACGATGAGAAGAGACTATGTACTGGATTATATTACTGGAAACTTGATGTTTCGCTATTTTGGAAAAGGTTTTAATGTTGGTATAGGTGGTTATTACAGTTACAAATTCAATGAAGTTGTACATTTTCGCAACGACGTTGAGCATGGAACCGTTCGCTTTGAGAATGACGACTATTTCTACAACGACGATGTAGGGGTTATTCTTGAATTGGGGTGGATGTTTGATCTTGACTATCGCACAAAAGCTAATTTTTCACTGTTTGGTTCGTATGGTTTACTCGAATTAAACAGAACCCGCTTTCAAGTGAATAATTTTGGAGAGTCCTATAATCCAGCACAAAACCTTGTTGTAGGTTTTAGGGCTACCATTTTCATCATTACTCAGCCTTACTAATCATTATTGCCAACAAAGCCTTTCCACTTTCTCATGTATTCAATGAATGAATGGTTGAGCCCTGCATTTTCTAAGTGAGATATGCTGAATGGTGGTTTAGTTGGATTGTATAAATCATTATTAAGGTATTCATTGACCCAATTAGGATGGGCAATAGCTACTCTTCCAAGCGCTAAGACATCTGCCCCGTATGATAAAATGTCTTTGGCATCTTGACCACTCCAAATTTTTCCTGCCGTCATAAGAGGAGTGATTTTGGGTAATGCTTTTTTGAAATGGCTAATGGCTGGCCCCTTTTCCGGATACTTATCTGCAGCCTTAAATGCATCCCACAATGAGATGTGAATATAGTCAACCCCTTCGTCTTCAGCCAATCGACAAGATAAGTCTAAACAGGCATCAAAATCAATCCCGTGAAACCAGTTGGCATCTTCAGGGGAAAGCCTAACACCAACGACAAAGTCAGAGCCACATTTCTCTCTTATACCACGAACGATTTGCAAAAGAAAACGCTCGCGATGTTTTGTGCTTCCGCCCCAGAGATCTGTACGTTTATTGGTTTCGCTACTCAAAAACTGGTGAATCAAGTATCCGTGAGCACCGTGAATTTCAACGCCGTGAAAGCCCGCTTGTTTGCTTCGATACGCAGCTTCAATGTGGGCGTTGATTGCGCTGTGTATTTCGTCGATATCCATTTTTCTTGCAATGGTTTCACCACGACTATTTTTTCCTCCAGAAGGAGATTGGTTCGTGTTTTTATCATACATGGCGCGCATACCACCGTGAAACAACTGAATAATGCCTACACTGTTGCCTTTTCGAAATGCTTCTGTAAGTGGAGTGAATGATTCCTTTGTCGCATGATTGTGGATACCAATCTGTCCATTCCAGCTTTTACCCAACGCATCGACATACGCACCTGCTGTAATGATGGTGCCAAACCCGCCGTCAATACGCTGTTTTAGCCATTTGGCTTCGTCATCGCTTAAACGCCCATCGTCGTGGCTCTGAGTATTGGTCATCGGGGCCAATGCGATGCGATTAGGGGCTGTTATTTGGGAAACGGGATATACAATGGGATTTTCTATACTTATCGACATACATTTGAATTTTCAAGGGCGAAGATATTCAACACGGTCGTTACATTTGCAATATGATTTTTTGAACATAAGACAGGAGATTTAAACTGTTTTACAGCACATAAATCTGAAATTAATTTTGGGATCTATGACTATAGACATTGCTTTCTACGTATTTGTATTTTTTTCACTGTTATTGGTGGTTTTATTAGTGTGGAAAAAGAGGCGCCTCGCGGCATCGGTGGTTTTATTTGTCAGTGCTGCTCTTGCGTGGTACTTGTGGTTCTATCAAACGGATGAAGTGTTGGATATTTCGACCGATAAAAAGCGCAATATGCCACGTGATTGGTCAAAAGACATGTTTGACGATTTGGTAAAAGAATGCAAGGAAGGTGTCGAAGATGTAGATGAACAATATGCGGATCTCGTTCAAGTATATTGCGAATGTTCGGCCGAAATTGTTATGGACGAAATGACCTATGAAGAATATAAAAGGTACTCATCGATGACGGATCGAGAACAAGATTCGATATTTAGACCACTTTCTGAACCATGTCAGCACATGGTAAACCAGATGATGTTAGATAAGCTTAGGGAAGAAGAATCGAGCGGTAAACCATAAAAAAATTTTGTTTCCGACGTTAAGAATGGTAATTTCGCCTTTTAATCATTGACATAAATAACATGGCGGAATTCATTACCACTTCTATTGAAGATGGCGTTTGCGTGATTACACTCAATCGCCCCGATAAATATCACAGTTTTATTAAGCCCATGGCGCTTGCTCTTCAAGATGCACTTGACGATGCAGCTCAAAATGAATCTGTAAGAGCCGTGTTACTCACGGCTACTGGAAAAGCCTTTTGTGCAGGTCAGGATTTGAAGGAAGCCACTGAGCCTGGCGGACCGGAATTAACCAAGATCGTAAGTGAGCACTATAATCCCATCATTTTTAAAATGAGAAATTTACCAAAGCCATTGGTGGTTGGTGTAAATGGTGTTGCTGCAGGTGCCGGCGCTAATATTGCTTTGGCTGGTGATATAGTTTTGGCTACAGAGTCGGCTACCTTTATCCAAGCATTCAGCAAAATAGGATTAATACCAGATAGTGGCGGCACCTTTATGCTTCCAAGATTAATAGGGCTCCAACGGGCAACGGCATTGATGATGACTGCAGATCCTGTTACAGCTAAAGAAGCTGTTGATATGGGAATGATTTACAAATTTTTTCCAGACGCATCATTTGCAGAAGATGTATTGGCCTTTACCAAGCGGTTGGCGAAAATGCCAACCAAAGGATTGATGTTGACCAAGAAGGCCCTCAACAAATCGCTCACCAATGATTTAGAAACTCAGTTGCAATGTGAAGATGATTTGCAAACCCAAGCAGGCAATACCTACGACTTTA
>JAIUMB010000061.1 GCA_022565745.1 Cryomorphaceae bacterium
TATTTTTACCATATCAGGATAGGCAATGATGTGCATAATTTTAAAATCATTAAAAACTAAAAAAAGACGACTATCTTAATAATTGTAATTCAGACACTTGAACCAATAAACATCTAAAGCCATGAAAAAAAGAACAATACTCATCATGTTTCTCCTCTTGGGGAGTTTTGCCGCATGGTCTCAATATGTTACAGTAAGAGCTGTAGATATTATCCCTATAAATCCGATCATTAGTGATTCCGTAAAGGTGAGGGTACAGGTGCTTTGCACAGATTATGGCCATAAAATTTATGATAGCCTCTCCATTTCAGGAGATACCATCCATATCAATTACTGTATTTTTTTATCCCCATTCGCGGCAGGCCGAATATTTACCGACACCTTTGAACTCGGTACACTTGCTGCAGGCGATTACACCGTATTGGTAAAAGCGTATAAAACGCAAGACACAGTTGATTGTACTAATGCTGTTGATTCCGGAAGTGCTACCAAATCTTTTACAGTCACGGAAACCGTTTCTGTAAGGAATGAAACACTGGAAAATGGATTTTCTTTGCGTGTGACACCCAATCCTGCGGGAAGCTTTCAGCAAGTAGTCATCACAACAGAAAAACCGCAGAATATCTCTATTCAATTGTTCGACATGACCGGGAGGCTGGTGAGAGAAGTTTTTTCGGGAGAGGTAGAGGCGGGAGAACAATCATTTACCGCTGATCTTACGGGTTTGAAGAGTGGAACCTATGTTTATAGAGTGTTGACGGAAGGGAGTTTGCATCATTTAAAGACGGTGAAACAGTAGATGTAAGTGGTATAATAAGTAGATATAAGTGGGGCGATTGGGTGGTTTCGTCAATGCAGAGAATTTCGTTTGCAGAGAGGATTAGTGGTAAGTGATTAGTAGTGTCCGATACTACAATTTTGTATGTCACAGAAAAATACCCGCGAATGGAATCAAGGTCTTACGAAATTACCACAAAACAAAGGAAAGTAACTTCAATGATATCTCAATGAGTTTGTGTATAAACTGAACAGGAGATATTTTGGTGAGCGCATATTTGATAGAATGGTCGTGGCAGGTATAACCGGCTATTATGTATGAAAACGGATAATCAAGTAACATTATCATATTATGTTATTTTCTAAGACTTTTCGGAGAGCATAGAGATTTTTTATTGTCTAGCTAGTAAATTAAAAGCCCTATAGCTGCGCAAGATTTCATTCTTCATTGTAGAAAAATCATGAAAATAAGCGAATATATCTTCATTCATTTATTTTTGGAGAGAAGTCATGACCAAATCCCCACATCTATTTCAACACCTTGCATTCCTGTGTTGTATGAACTATCTTTGTCGGCCACAAATGGAGATTTTGTGAATGTGTGTATCGGCAATGTAGTATTCGCTGAAACACAGACACTAAGTTGAATTTAAAAATCATATTTGTTTTGTATACCATGGATAACAACGACATTTTCAACATCGTCAAGGAGATTCCCGGTCCTGACGGAAAACTTAAATATTACTCTCTTAAGCAATTAGAGTCAAATGGACATCGCGTTTCTCACTTGCCGTATTCCATTAGAATACTGTTGGAAAATGCACTTCGCAATTACGACGACTTTGGTGTGACCAAGGAGAACATAAAAACACTGTTGGGTTGGAAACCGGAACCGACCGATAAAGACGTTCCTTTTAAGCCTGCACGTGTTCTTATGCAGGATTTCACTGGTGTACCTGCTGTTGTAGATATTGCTGCGATTCGCTCAGAAGTCAATCGCCGTGGTAAAGATGCTGAAAGCATCAACCCGTTAATCCCGGTTGATTTGGTAATTGATCACTCGGTAAATGTTGACTTCTTTGGAACCAAAGATGCGCACAAGAAAAATGTAGAACGCGAATATGAGCGCAATCAAGAGCGTTATCAACTTCTCAAATGGGCGCAAAAAGCATTTAAAAACTTTGGTGTGGTTCCTCCCGGGATGGGTATTTGTCACCAAGTAAACCTTGAATACCTCGCCAGTGGCGTGATTTCTCGCGATGGATTGGCTTTCCCGGACACGCTTGTAGGTACGGATTCACACACGCCTATGGTTAATGGTATCGGCGTTATTGCTTGGGGTGTTGGTGGTATTGAAGCAGAGGCGGCTATTCTTGGTCAGCCCATTTATTTTATCATGCCACAGGTTGTTGGTCTCAAACTTACAGGTAAACTCCCTGCCGGTGCAACCGCCACCGATATGGTATTGACCATCACGGAAATGCTACGCAAGCATGGTGTGGTTGGCAAGTTTGTAGAGGTTTACGGCACCGGACTTGACAACCTTTCTGTGCCAGATCGCGCGACCATTTCTAATATGTCACCTGAGTTTGGGTGTACTGTAACGTACTTCCCTATTGATGACCGCACACTTGACTATATGCGCAATACCAATCGCAGTGAGTCACAAGTGAAATTAGTAGAGGACTACTGTAAAGCCAACCTATTGTGGCGCGATGATAATGCCAACATCAAGTATTCAAGTGTTGTAGAACTTGATTTGGGTACAGTTGAGCCAACCGTTTCTGGACCGAAACGCCCTCAAGATAAAATCTTAGTCAAAGATTTCAACGATAAGTTTGAAAGCCTATTAGAAGACTTTGGCCGCTCTTACGTAAAACCGGCAGAACGTCAATTGGGTCGCTGGAAAAACGAAGGTGGCGCTGTGGCTGATACAGCAGTGATGGAAGCGGAAAAAGAAAAACTGCGCTCCATTGAGGTCGATGGAAACAATCATAAGTACAACCTCAGCGATGGTTCTGTCGTGATTGCTGCCATTACCTCATGTACCAATACATCAAACCCAAGCGTGATGATCGGTGCCGGATTGTTGGCACGCAAAGCCAGAGAGCGTGGTGTAAATGTCAAGCCGTGGGTAAAGACGTCTTTGGCGCCTGGCTCCAAAGTGGTAACAGACTACCTTGAGAAATCAAATCTACTTCAAGACTTAGAGGCGCTTAATTTCCACTTGGTAGGTTACGGTTGTACCTCATGTATTGGTAACTCCGGGCCGTTGCCACCACAAATTGCCAAAGCAGTGGAAGACAACGACCTCATCGTTTCATCTGTGTTATCAGGAAATAGAAACTTTGAAGCGCGCGTGCATCCGCAAGTGAAAATGAACTTCTTGATGTCTCCAATACTTGTAGTTGCATACGCCATAGCCGGTCGTGTGGACATTGATATCAACAATGAGCCCATCGCGGTTGACTCCAACGGCAATGACGTTTTCATGAAAGATTTATGGCCTTCTCTTAACGAGATTGAAGATGTAATGAAGCAAGTTTTAGGGCCAAAAGATTTTGCCAAAAGCTACGGAACCATCTACGAAGGTGACGAGCAATGGCAACAGCTAAAAGCACCTACCGGAAGCATCTTTGCTTGGGACATGGATTCCACCTATATCAAAGAGGCACCTTTCTTTAGAAACCTTTCTGAAGAAGTGGCTGAGCCTGAGGACATCAATAATGCACGTACGTTATTGTGGTTGGGCGATAGTGTAACTACAGACCATATTTCCCCTGCCGGTGCTTTTGCAGAAAGCTCCGCTGCTGGTCAGTACCTCAATAGCAGAAACGTAGAACGCAAGGATTTTAATTCTTATGGATCACGTCGTGGAAACGACGAGGTGATGGTTCGCGGAACATTTGCTAACGTACGTATCAAAAATAAAATTGCCGATCGCGAAGGTGGTTACTCTGTCCACTTGCCTTCAGGTGAAAAAGGTACCGTTTACGATGTGGCCATGAAGTACAAAGCCGATAAAACCCCACTTGTGGTATTGGCCGGTAAAGAATACGGAAGTGGATCATCGCGCGACTGGGCAGCTAAAGGAACGTTCTTGTTGGGCATCAAAGCCGTAATCGCTGAGAGTTACGAGCGCATCCACCGCAGCAACCTCGTTGGAATGGGTGTTATGCCTTTGCAGTTCCCCGAAGGAGAAAGTGCAGAAAGCCTTGGACTCGACGGTACAGAGCACTTTACCATTGAGGATATCTCCAGTGGTTTACAACCAAATAAAATGCTCAAAGTAACCGCTCGTAAAGAGGATGGCTCCGAAGTGAATTTTGAAGCATTGTGCCGCTTAGATTCACAAATTGAAATTGCGTATTACAAAAATGGAGGTATTCTTCAATATGTACTACGTCAGTTTTTAAAGAAATAGATTGACTGTCTATAAAGTCCGAGAGCTGAGTGAAGCGCATCTGATAAATGCACGTCAGCACTAAGTTGACCCATCGACTAATAACAAAAAAACCACACTGTTTCGGTGTGGTTTTTTTTATAATAAACGGGAATGTTGTTTAGCCCAAAATTTCCTTTACCTTATCCTCAATCTCCTGACTGGCAAAGGGGAGGCCTTGTACCTTATTGAGTGGAATTAGTTTTCCGTTGGCGTAGGGTTGAAGGTAATTATATAACTGTCCGCAGTTTAGCTCAGGGACTAATATGTGTTTGAACCTTTCAAAGAGCTCTTCTAGATTAGTAGGTAAAGGATTAAGGTATCTCAAGTGGGCTTGACCAACGCTCATCCCTTCTTTGTGGAGGTTAATAACGGCTTCTCTGATGGCGCCAAATGTAGATCCCCAGCCAAGTACCAGTAAATCGCCCTGTTCAACACCCCATTCTATCTGAACATCAGGCACAGGGATGTTCTGAATTTTCTCTGCCCTTAGGCGGGTCATTTTCTGGTGATTCTGCGGATCGTATGAAATATCACCGGTGACGTCTTCCTTTTCGAGACCACCAATGCGGTGTTCCAGACCGGGCGTTCCCGGAACGGCCCAGCGTCTAACGCCACGCTCATCTCTGCGATAGGGCTGATAGTCGGTTTCGTTATCTTTGGCAAAAGGCGGAGTGATGGTCGCTAAATCCGATGATTGGGGAAATTTCCACGGCTGTGACCCGTTGGCTATAAATCCGTCTGAGAGTAGCATCACCGGTGTCATGTGTTCCAAAGCTATTTTTGCGGCTTGAAAACTCATATCAAAACAGTCGCTTGGTGAAGATGCTGCAAGAACCGGCATGGGAGCTTCTCCATTGCGACCAAAAAGCGCTTGGTTGAGATCGGCTTGTTCGGTTTTTGTGGGCAGTCCTGTCGATGGTCCGCCACGCTGAACGTTGATGATTACCAGAGGTAATTCAAGAATAACAGCCAAACCAATGCCTTCGGTTTTGAGGGCTATGCCAGGACCTGATGAGCCCGTTACAGCCAAAGCGCCACCGTATGAGGCACCAATAGCAGCTGTAATGGCGGCAATTTCATCTTCTGCTTGGTAGGTCTTTACACCAAAGTGCTTTTGTCGCGAGAGTTCATGCAAAATATCCGAAGCAGGGGTAATGGGATAGCTGCCATAGAATAGTGGTAAATCACTCTTTTGCGAAGCAGCTATAAGTCCAAGTGCCACGGCCTGATTACCCATAATGCTCCTATAAACGCCAGGCTCTAAATTGGCAGAGTCCAATCGGAAGCGCACGGCAGACTCCTCAATGGTTTCGCCTAAATGATAACCAGCACGTAATGCGCGGACATTGGCTTCGTAGGCCTGACTCCCCGCTTTAAATTTAGAAGTAACCAACTGAATGCCTTGTTCGAGTGAACGACTATACATCCAGTATATCAAACCTAAGGCAAAGAAATTTTTGGACCGTGACTTTTCTTTTGGCGAACCGGGCACATCGATAAGGGCCTCCTTGGTCATCTGTGTTAAATCAAATCTTAGCACCTTGTACTTCTCCATGTCGGGATCGTCCAAGGGGTTTCTTTCAAGTTTGGCTAAGTCTAGGTTACGCTTATTAAAGCCCGATTCATCAATGATGAGAATTCCGCCGTTTCGAAGATTTTCAATGTTTTTAATGAGGGCGGCAGCATTAAACGCGACAAGCGCGTCAACTTTAGAGCCAGGAGTAAAAATCCGCTGACTACCAAAATTGATACGAAAACCAGATACGCCCGATATTGTGCCAATGGGCGCACGTATTTCTGCCGGATAATCGGGAAATGTAGATAAGTCTTGGCCTTCCAGTGCCGTATTTTGTGAAAATTGAAAACCTGTTAATTGAATTCCATCTCCAGAATCGCCGGCAAATAAAATGGCAGCGCGCTCCAGCAACTTAGGTGCACTCATAGATTTTTTATTTTATGCGTCGGTAGTAGCGCCTTCCTGTACTACTTTATTGATGTTGGGTATGTATTTTTTTATGGTCATCTCAACGCCGCTCTTTAGCGTCATTTGATTCACACGACACCCAATACAAGCGCCGTGAAGTTTTACCACAACGGTTAGGTCGTCCGTGATATCAACCAAGGTAATATCTCCACCATCGGATTGTAAAAACGGACGAATCTCTTCAAGTGCTGTATGGACTTTACTGGTAATTTCTTCTTTGTTCATAGCGAAAAGGATAAATGCTTAAAAAAAGCAGTTGCGTGGTTAGGTGAGTTTGTTAACCGCACTACACCCAGCCATGGTGGTAATACGGACGGCTTCAGTAGGTGGTAGATTTTCGTTTCGATTGACACATTCTTGCACCATTCTACGCACCACTTGCCGAAAAGCTTCCGCAGCGGGGGTGTCGCCTTGCATAACCGCCGGACGACCAACATCACCAGCCTCTCTGATGCTTTGCACCAATGGAATTTCTCCTAAGAAAGGCACGTCAATTTCTTCGGCGAGGTGTTTTGCGCCCTCTTTTCCGAAGATGTAATATTTGTTGTCGGGCAGTTCTTCGGGTGTGAAGTACGCCATGTTTTCTACGATGCCCAACACGGGTACATTGATGTTTGGCACACGGAACATCCCCACGCCTTTTCGCGCATCGGCAAGCGCTACGTGTTGAGGGGTGCTTACAATAACGGCTCCATTAAGTGGTACCGACTGAACTACACTGAGATGGATGTCACCTGTGCCTGGAGGAAGGTCAATCAGCAAGAAGTCTAACTCGCCCCAGTGCGCGTCCCATATAAGCTGATTTAGCGCTTTTGATGCCATAGGTCCTCGCCAAACTACAGCTTGGTCTGTACCAGCAAAAAAGCCAATGGAAAGCAATTTAACGCCGTAGCTTTCTACGGGTTGCATTTTGCTTTTACCGTCAACATCTACGGCTACAGGTTTGGTATGGGGTACGTCAAACATGGTGGGCATACTCGGTCCATAGATGTCGGCATCCACCAAACCGACTTTAAAGCCCATATTTGCTAATTCTACCGCAAGGTTGGCCGTTAAAGTAGACTTACCTACCCCACCTTTACCCGAGGCAATGGCAATGATGTTATCTACGCCGGGAATAGGCTTCCCTTTGATGTCGTTGGGTTTTGGTGCTTCGGATTGTTCTATAACATGCGTGCGAACCTTTACTTTTAGTTTGGGGTGAATGCGTTCATGCAGCCCTTTCATGATTTCTACCTCCAATTTTTTGCGAAACTGCAAGGTGGGATTAGGGCTGTCGACATCAATTTCAACCTCATCGCCAAACACTTGAATGTTTTTAATCAATCCAGCGTCGGTTAAGCTTTTTTCTTCACCGGGAATCAATACTTTAGAAAGGCCGTTGAAAATATCTTTTTTTGATAGACTCATTTTAAATAGAAAATTTTGGTCGTTTTTGAAACGGGCAAACAGGGCAAAGATAATGAACAAGTGGTAGGTGCTATTGGTTTACTACATGAAGTTAATTGTCTAATTTACTATTACTTCCAGAGCACATCATCGTGGTTATGTAAATAAGCAACTGTCTCAACCGTCATTTTTTAATTTATAAAGAAAGGAACTTGTCATGGAAAAAATCAAACTTCCCATTATTTTGACAACGATTTATCTTTTTCTATTCGTTGTCATCTCAACTTTTGACGCATTATTAGCGCTCACTTTTTTATTGGTATCGCTTTCTCCAATTCCAATTATTTGGATGGTTTATCGTGTTTTAAGGGATGGAACACCATCTCCCCACACATTTGAAGAGCGGTTTTACGAAGACTACGAGTATGAGCGACTGCGGTAATCGCGAACCAAAAGTTTGTAAGTATCTCTACTTATGAACAATGCAGCGTGTGGAACACATAAAAAATTTTATCATCATTAACACTTGGTCAGTTATTTTTGTCGGTGACAAAAGGCACATAAGTGCGAATACAAAATTTAAAGGGTACATGTAACCCCATTGCCTATGAAAATTGAATCGCTGACCATCCCGGCCAAGCGTTTGTGGAGTTTAATCGTCGAAGAACGAAAAAACATCTACCCCATATTTTTCTATGCTGTTTTAAACGGTTCAACCGTTCTTGTTATCCCACTAGGCATCCAGGCCATACTTAACTTCATCCTCGGTGGTAGAATTAGTACATCGTGGGTATTGTTGGTGGTTTTAGTAACCTTGGCACTTGTTTTTTCCGGTTTTGTGCAAGTGAGTCAACTGTACTTGGTGGAGAAATTACAGCAGCGAATTTTTGCCAAATCGGCATTTGAGTTTGCCTACAGAATTCCGAGATTTAAATTAGAAGCCCTTGTTGGGAAATATCCACCAGAGCTTATCAACCGTTTCTTTGATACCATGAATATCCAAAAGGGTTTGGCTAAACTCTTGGTGGATATGACCACGGCGCTGCTGCAAATCTTCTTTGGAATCTTGCTGCTTAGCGCATATCACCCCTTCTTTGTGGCCTTTAGTTTAATACTGATATTTTTTGTTTATATACTGTTTCGAGCCACCAGTCCGCGAGGTATGGAAACCAACCTGAATGAATCTACAGCCAAATACCAGACGGCCTACTGGCTTGAAGAGATGGCGCGAACATTGGGGACGTTTAAATTGGCCGGACGAAGTGATTTGGCCGAGAAACGCGTCAACCATCTTACCGACAACTACATTGCGCATCGTCAAGCCCACTTTCGCGTATTGATTCGTCAGTACATCATCATGATTGGGTTTAAAGTGCTCATCGTGGCTACGCTTTTGGTAACCGGTAGTATATTATTGATCAATGAAGAGATAAGTGTAGGTCAGTTTGTTGCGGCGGAGGTCATCATCATTCTTCTCTTAGGCTCCGTAGAAAAATTGATTTTAATACTCGACACAGTTTACGACACGTTAACGGCAACAGAAAAAGTTGGACAGATTTTCGATATTGAACTAGAAAAACAAGATGGCAATAAGAAAGGGGTTTCTAGCGATCAACCATATCAAATAGAATTTGATAAACTCTCATTCAAATATCCAGGTACAGAGTTGTACGTCTTCAAAGAATTAAATTTAAAAATTCCATCAGGTGAAAAATTGGTGGTTACGGGGTCATTTGGTTCTGGGAAGTCAACATTATTGCAGTTACTAGCCGGACTATACGACAGTTATGAAGGTCGGGTTTTTATCAACGACATCAATATGAATCTCATAGATATGAAGTCTATGCGTTCATACATCGGAGATAGCATGTCTCAGCAAAATATTTTTCGCGGTACAGTAAGAGAAAACATCACGGTAGGAAGAGAAAACACCTCCGAAGAACTCATTAAAAAATCTTTGGAGTTAACAGGTCTTACCAACTATGTTCGCAACTTGCCACAGGGTCTCGATGAAATGCTGCAGCCGCAAGGGGCAATGATACCCAATGATGTGGTTAGAAAATTAGTGCTGGCTCGTTCACTTTGTCACTATTCTGGTCTATTGTTGTTGGAATCACCCATTTTAGATATTTCAGGTGATGAAAAGAGCGAAATGCTTGACTACTTATTTTCTCAACCATGGACGATGGTAGCCGTTAGTTCAGATGATGATTTACTTCGCAGAGCCGATCGTATAATCACGCTTGAAGGTGGTGAACTGACATTTGATGGAAACTATGCATCCTTTAAATCTAAGTAAGCGATGTTAAAAGTCTCAAGAAAATCGGTCATTGAAAAGGATTTAAAGCTTGAAAATTTTTCCAGCTATAGACGGACTTTGGTTAAAAGTCAAGCCAAGCGTCAAATCAACATCATGTGGGGCCTGGGCATCTTTGGTTTACTTTTTATTTTTCTTCCATGGACACAGAACACACGAGTGAGTGGACGATTGATTGCCCTAGAACCTGAAAAACGCCCCCAAACCATTCACTCTATTATTGCCGGACGAATTGAAAAATGGTATGTCCGAGAAGGTGACTATGTGGAAAAGGGCGATACCATACTATTCCTCTCGGAAATCATGGATCAGTTTATGGATCCAGATTTATTAGGACGAACACAACTTCAGATTGACGCAAAAGGGTTGTCGGTTAACGCCTATAACGAAAAAATAAGTGCCCTTCAACGACAGTTAGACGCGCTTAAAACCAATCGAAAGTATCGGTTAGAGCAAGGTCGAAACCGAGTCATTCAAGCTAGGCTTCAAGTGACCTCAGACAGCATTCAGTTTGAAGCCTCTAAAATTAACTTTGAAATCGCAAAAAAACAGTTTGAGCGCTCGGAAAAATTATTTGATGATGGTTTGACCTCGCTCACCGAGCTTGAGAATAGAACCAATAGATTGCAGCAAGAGCAAGTGCAGATCATCGCTGCAGAAAACAACATGATAAGTTCAAAAAACGACCTTCTCACAGCTAAGATTGAACTGAATTCCATAGAAATGGAGTTTGATAATGCCATAGCAAAAACAGAGTCAGATTTGTATTCGACCATGTCTTCTCGCTTTGAAACGGAGATTGACTTGACAAAACTTCAAAACCAATTCAGCAATTTCAAAGTTCGTGCAGGTAATTACTACGTTGTAGCTCCACAGTCTGGTTATATCACGCAAGCCATCCAAGTGGGAATTGGAGAGACCATAGAGCGAGGCGCCCGTATAGCCAGTATTTTGCCCGATGCTTATCAATTGGCTGCGGAAATTTTTATCGACC
This sequence comes from Cryomorphaceae bacterium, assembly GCA_022565745.1. Classification (GTDB taxonomy): domain Bacteria; phylum Bacteroidota; class Bacteroidia; order Flavobacteriales; family Schleiferiaceae; genus CSBr16-58. Next base: position 10,907 of record JAIUMB010000061.1, read on the forward strand.
CTATTGACCTTCCACTGGTAGATCGCGGCAATAAGGTGCGATTTATTTTTGACGGTTGGCCAGCCATCGTGTTTTCCGGTTGGCCTCAAATAAGCAATGGAACTTTTGGTGGTGTGGTTGAAGCTGTTGACCGTTTTACTGGTGCAAACAACAAGTACCGACTCTTGGTAGTGCCCGACCCCAACGAAACGCCGTGGCCGGAACCATTGAGAATTGGTACTGGAGCAGAAGCCATTCTGTTGTTTAACGATGTGCCAATTTGGTACGAAATCTGGCGTCAATTGAATGGCTTCCCGCCTGATTTTTACGAGCAAGACTTCGGCGTACAACCTAAAAAGAAGTTTAATTGATGAAACGCCTCATCATTTTACTTTGCTTGACAACAGCACACCTCTCAGCCCAAGATATTCTCGATTTCGAAACATTTATGCGCTGGGTAGGCGATTATCATCCCATTCCTAAGCAAGCATCTTTGACCGCCACAATAGGTAGAGAATCGGTAAAGGCTGCTCGAGGAGGTTTTGACCCTGTAGCCTTTGCCTCGATTAACGAAAAGGTATACAACGAAGTAAATTACTACCAACGACAGGTTTATGGTGTAGATATACCAACTTGGGCAGGACTCTCCGTTCACGGAATGATGGAACGCAATAGTGGGGTTTATCTCAATCCTGAAAAAACGGTTCCTCAATCCGGTTTAATGACTGCCGGGCTGACTTTAAATATCGGACAAGGCCTATTGATTGACGAACGTCGACGCGCGTTGTTTCAAGCCAAAGCTTTTGAAAAACAAACCGTGGCCGAACAAAGGAAGGTTCTCAATAATCTCTATCTTGAGGCTACGCATATTTATTGGCAATGGGCCCTGGCTGAAGAAAATTTTAAAGTATTGCAACGAGGATTAGAAGTGACTATGGAGCGATTTGAAGGCATAAGAGAAAGTTTTCTCCAAGGCGAATTACCAGCCATAGACACTGTAGAGGCCTACACACAAGTGCAAACCATTAAGTTTAGATTGCGTGAACAGGAAAACAGACGTTACATCATGCGTCAGTTGGTTTCCACGTTTACCTGGACAGAGAATGAAATGCCGATGGAGCTCAACGAAGACGTTCTACCCGAACCTTTGTCTGGGCTTTCAGATCCTTCTGAAATTGGACAGCCCTATGCTCAGTTACCCAATCACCCTGAATTATTGGAACTGGAAAATCGCCGCGATATTCTAAATATTGAGAGAAGGTGGAAGGCTGAGCAATTAAAGCCCATTCTATTTTTACGATACAACCTTCTATCTGAAGATTTTAACGTGAATGACCACGCTTTCTTCCAAAACAACTACAGTTTAGGTGGTGGCTTTGTCTTTCCTTTATTTTTGCGAAAGGAAAGAGGAAATCTCAATATCGTTAAGTCGGAGCTAAAACAAATCGATTTTGAACGCGAATTGGTTCAACTTCAGCTGAGAAATGAACTCGATGCCGAGTTAAACAGTTTGCGTATAACCAACGAACAGGTGGAGATTTTTCAAGAAAACGTAAGCAATCTTGATCGTCTTTTACGAGCCGAGCAAACCCGATTTGAGATTGGAGAAAGTTCCATATTTTTAATCAATGCCAGGGAAACAAGTTTGCTCGATGGACAAGTAACACTAAACCAAACCAAGGCCAACTACCTTATCAATCAAGCAAAAGTACGCGTTGCTGCAGGTATAGGTTGGCAGGCTTTCGAATAATTAGGATGAGGTGAAATCTTCTTGCTGGTTAAGAATGGCAAAAGATTGAGAATGCGTTCTAAACCCTTTCGCTACATTACGTTTGCCAAACAACGATTTACTCATTGTGATAGGGTTCACCCCTCAGAATGGTAAAGGCCCTGTAAATCTGTTCCAAAAAAATCAAACGAATCAATTGATGTGAAAAGGTCATCGGTGAAAGTGATAACTTGGCATCACATTTTTGGTAAACGTCATCAGA
>JAIUMB010000062.1 GCA_022565745.1 Cryomorphaceae bacterium
ACGTGGAAGTGCGCAGTCGCCGAGTAGGTGGTGCCAACTTCCAGATTCCTGTTCAAATTCGTCCTGATCGCAAAATTTCTTTGGCGATGAAATGGATGATTTTGTTTTCACGCAAACGCAATGAGAAAACCATGGCGCAGCGTTTGGCTAACGAAATTATGGCTGCCGCTAAAGAAGAAGGCGCTGCTGTTAAGAAACGTCAAGACGTTCACAAAATGGCTGAGTCTAACAAAGCATTCTCTCATTTTAGATTTTAAGAAAGAACAACGAAGACATGTCTAAGAAAGACCTTAAATACACCAGAAACATCGGTATCTCTGCCCATATTGATGCCGGTAAAACCACCACTACAGAGCGTATCCTTTATTATACAGGGGTTAGCCATAAGATTGGTGAAGTTCACGATGGTGCAGCAACCATGGACTGGATGGAGCAAGAGCAGGAGAGAGGTATTACCATCACATCTGCCGCAACCACTTGTTTCTGGAAGTTTCCTACCGAGCAGGGACAGCCAACAGACGATACAAAAGAATACAAAATCAACATCATTGATACCCCAGGTCACGTTGACTTTACCGTAGAAGTAGAGCGTTCAATGCGTGTGCTTGATGGTGCTGTTGCCCTTTACTGTGCGGTAGGTGGTGTAGAACCTCAATCTGAAACCGTATGGCGTCAGATGGATAAATACCGTGTTCCTCGTCTAGGCTTTGTCAACAAAATGGACCGCAGTGGTGCGGACTTCTTTAATGTTGTTGCACAAATCAAAGATCGTTTGGGTGCCAATGCAGTGCCCCTTCAGGTGCCTATTGGCGCTGAAGCTGAATTCCGTGGAGTCGTTGATCTCATTACCCGTCGTGGTATTATTTGGGATGACTCTACCCAAGGTATGACATATACTTTTGTTGACGTACCTGAGGATTTGGTAGAAACGGTTGATGAGTACCGCGAAAAATTGGTAGAGGCCGTTGCCGAATACGACGATGTCTTGATGGAGAAGTTTTTTGAAGATCCCGATAGCATCACCGAAGAGGAGATGAAAGAGGCCGTACGCAAAGCCACCATCGACATGGCAATCACCCCTATACTATGTGGTTCTGCCTTTAAAAATAAAGGTGTTCAAGCCATGCTTGATTCCGTTATGTCTTACTTGCCTTCTCCTTTAGATGTTGAGGCCATTGTAGGAGTCAATCCTAAGACCGATCAAGAAGAAAAACGTCGTCCTGATACCGACGAACCATTTGCCGCTTTGGCATTTAAAATTGCCACAGACCCATACGTAGGTCGTTTGTGTTTTTTCCGTGCCTATTCCGGTCGTTTAGACGCTGGTTCATACGTACACAACACACGCACGGGCAAGAAGGAGCGTATTTCACGTATCTTCCAAATGCACTCCAACAAGCAGAATGCCATTGATGGTATCGACGCTGGAGATATTGGCGCTGGTGTTGGTTTTAAAGATATTCGTACCGGAGATACCCTTTGTGACGAAAAACACCCCATCGTTCTTGAATCTATGACTTTCCCTGAGCCGGTTATCGGTTTAGCGGTAGAGCCTAAGTCTCAAGCCGATGTTGATAAACTAGGTATGGCGCTCGGCAAGTTAGCTGAAGAGGACCCTACTTTCCGTGTTCACACCGACGAAGATAGCGGTCAAACCGTTATTCAGGGAATGGGTGAGTTGCACCTTGAAATTATCGTAGATCGTCTTAAGCGTGAGTTTAAGGTTGAATGTAATCAAGGTGCTCCTCAAGTTCAGTACAAAGAAGCCATTACCGGAACCATTAATCACCGTGAGGTTTACAAGAAGCAAACGGGTGGTCGTGGTAAATTTGCCGATATTGTATTTACAATGGGGCCTGCCGACAGTGATTTTGAAGGCACACTTCAGTTTGTCAACGAAATTAAGGGCGGTAACATTCCAAAAGAGTACATTCCTTCTGTAGAAAAAGGTTTTAAAGAAGCCATGAAAAATGGTCCATTAGCCGGCTTTACAGTAGATACCATGAAAGTTGTACTCACAGATGGTTCGTTCCACCCTGTAGATTCAGATTCACTATCGTTTGAGCTTGCTGCAAAAATTGCATTCCGCGATGCAGCGAAAAAAGCCAAGCCCGTAGTTATGGAGCCAATTATGAAAGTGGAAGTAACCACTCCTGAAGAAAACATGGGAGATGTTGTGGGTGACCTCAACAAACGACGTGGTCAGGTAGAGGGTATGGACAGTCGCGCTGGTGCGCAAATCATCAAAGCAAAAGTGCCACTTTCAGAAATGTTCGGATACGTAACAGCCTTACGTACCATTACTTCAGGTCGTGCCACTTCTAGCATGGAGTTTAGTCACTACTCTGAAACCCCACAAAGCATCGCCGATGATGTGATTTCAAAAGTAAAAGGTCAACCTGCATAATAACTGAAAAATGAGTCAGCGCATTCGCATTAAATTGAAATCTTACGATTATAATTTGGTTGACAAGTCAGCCGATAAAATCGTTAAAACCGTGAAGAGCACAGGTGCAGTAGTCAATGGTCCCATTCCATTGCCTACACGCAAACGCATATATACTGTGCTCCGCTCACCCCACGTAAATAAGAAGAGCCGTGAACAATTCGAGCTCTCTTCCTACAAGCGACTCCTAGATATTTACAGCTCTTCGGCAAAAACCGTAGATGCCCTTATGAAACTGGAATTACCCAGTGGAGTTGAAGTTGAAATTAAAGTTTGATCTGATTTAATCAAGAAACAATGCCTGGTTTAATAGGAAAGAAAATTGGTATGACCAGTATCTATGATGCGAACGGAAAAATCATTCCGTGTACCATCATCGAAACCGGTCCCTGTGTAGTAACACAGCTAAAGACAGAGGATGTTGACGGTTATTCGTCCGTACAGCTTGCATTTGACGAGCACAAGGAAAAGAATGCCGGCCAACCAATGCTCGGCCACGTAAAAAAAGCCAACACAACCCCCAAGAAGAAATTTGTTGAGTTCGACAATGACTTCAGCAATGAGTTGAATCTTGGAGATACTCTCCTCGTAGATGCGGTTTTTACTGAAGGCGACTTCGTAGACGTCGTAGGTACATCAAAAGGAAAGGGTTTTCAAGGTGTCGTTAAGCGTCACGGCTTTGGTGGAGTAGGACAATCTACCCACGGTCAGCACAACCGTCAACGTCACCCTGGATCAATCGGTGCGGGTTCAACCCCTAGCCGCGTATTCAAAGGAATGCGCATGGCTGGTCGTATGGGTGGTGAACGCGTAAAGATTCAAAACCTACGAGTAGTTAAAGTGGATACAGCAAAGAACCTTCTTTTATTGAAAGGAGCTGTTCCCGGACACAAGAATTCATTCGTAATCATTGAGAAGTAATGGAACTGAGCATCATCAATACCGAAGGGAAAGATACCGGCCGTAAAGTTGCCCTCAACGAGGCGATCTTCGGTATCACCCCCAATGAACACGCCATTTGGTTGGATGTGAAGAACATTCTTGCCAATCGCCGTCAAGGTACACACAAAGCAAAGGAGCGCGCTGAAATCGCTCGCACAACCAAAAAGCACCACAAACAAAAAGGGACTGGCGGCGCACGCTACGGCTCATTGAAAGGACCACTTCACCGTGGTGGTGGTACTGCTTTTGGGCCACGTCCTCGCGACTATGGCTTTAAACTCAATAAAAAAGTAAAACGCCTTGCTCGTTTTTCTGCCTTGAGTATTAAAGCAAAAGAGGAAGCCATCAAAGTTGTAGAAGCAATTGATTTTCAAGCTGCTAAGACTAAAGACTTTATCCAGGCTCAAAAAAATATCGGTCTGGAAAACAAAAAGTTCCTTTTAGTGCTTGGTGAGCCAAATAAAAATGTATATTTGTCCTCCCGAAATTTACAGGGTGTAAACGTTGTAACTTTCTCTGACTTAAACACTTATGATATTATGCGAGCGCAAAATATTGTGTTTACTGAGCAGGCTTTGGGACATTTAGAATCGACATTAAGCTAAAAAGACATGAACGTTTTAATAAAACCAATCATCACTGAGAAGGCAACCGAGGATGCCGAAGTGCGTAATCGCTTCGCATTTATGGTGACCAAAGATGCTAATAAGCTTCAGATTAAAGATGCCGTTGAAGCGTTTTACGGTGTTAATGTCGAGGCTGTTCGTACCATGATTGTGGCCCCAAAGCCCAAATCACGTTATACAAAATCTGGAATTATTTCAGGTAAAACCGCACCTTACAAAAAGGCCATCGTAGAAGTACGTAGCGGTGAAACCATTGATTTTTTCAATAATATTTAGTCCTCATGGCTGTACGTAAATTAAAACCCACAACGCCTTCACAGCGCTTTCGCGTGGTTAACTCTTTCCAAGAGGTAACGACCAACAAGCCTGAAAAGGGGTTAACCAAAGGGAAAGGAAAGTCAGGCGGTCGTAACAATACCGGTAAAATGACCATGCGCTACGTAGGTGGTGGTCACAAGCGTAAGTTGCGTGCCATTGACTTCAAACGCGATAAAGACAATGTTCCAGCAAAGGTTGCTACTATTGAGTATGATCCCAATCGTACTGCACGTATTGCCTTGTTGCACTACGCGGATGGTGACAAACGCTATATCATTGCACCCAACGGATTGAAAGTTGGTGACACCGTTGTAAGCGGTAGCGAAGCCACTCCAGAAGTTGGTAATTGTATGTTGCTAAGCGACATTCCATTAGGTAGTGTTGTTAGCTGTATTGAAATGCGCCCTGGACAGGGAGCTACCATGGCACGTTCTGCCGGTTCATTTGCACAGTTGGTTGCCCGAGACGGTAAGTATGCTGTGCTTAAAATGCCAAGTTCTGAAATTCGTTTGATCCTTACTACGTGTAAAGCCATGATTGGTGCAGTAAGTAATTCAGATCACGCCTTAGAAGTAAGTGGTAAAGCGGGTCGTAGTCGCTGGTTAGGCCGTCGTCCTCGCACCCGTGGTGTAGCAATGAACCCCGTTGATCACCCCATGGGTGGTGGTGAAGGTCGCGCTTCAGGTGGACATCCACGTTCACGTAAAGGTCTTCCTGCTAAAGGTTACAAGACCCGTTATAAGAAGAAAGCGTCTAACCGTTTCATTGTAGAACGTCGTAAAAAATAAGCCATGGCAAGATCACTGAAAAAAGGACCATACATTCATTACAAGCTAGATAAGCGAGTGATGGAAAACGTTGAAGGCGGTAAGAAAACCGTTATCAAAACCTACAGTCGTGCATCTATGATTTCTCCTGACTTTGTCGGACAAACCATTGCGGTGCACAACGGTAAAACCTTTGTTCCTGTTTATGTAACGGAGAACATGGTAGGCCACAAGCTCGGTGAGTTTTCACCTACGCGTAATTTCCGTGGCCACGCCGGTAATAAGAAAGATAAAAAGCGCTAAAATAAACCGATATGGGTGCTAGAAAAAGATTATCAGCCGAAAAGAGAAAGGCTGCTCTGAAACAAAGGGTCATCGCCCGATTAAATGATGTGCCGACATCCCCACGCAAAATGCGTTTGGTTGCCGATATGATTCGTGGTATGGATGCCGATAAGGCATTGTTTACCTTGAAAAATAGTCCACAACATGCTGCTATTCGTTTAGAGAAACTCCTTTTGTCAGCGATTGACAACTGGTCACAAAAGAACGAAGATGCTCGTATGGAGGATGCCGGTCTATACATCAAGGAAATCCAAGTGAATGGAGGACGTATGCTCAAGCGTATTCAGCCGGCTCCACAAGGTCGCGCACACCGTATCCGCAAGCGTTCTAACCACGTTATTTTAGAGCTTGGAAGCCGCAACGACGTTGTTGTGGAAACAGAAACCAACGAAAACGAACAAACTACAGCATAAATGGGACAGAAGACCAACCCTATCGGAAATCGTTTAGGCTATATCAGAGGCTGGGAAAGTGCCTGGTATGGCGGTCGTGACTACGGCGATAAATTAGCCGAAGACCACAAAATCCGTAACTATCTATATGCACGTCTCAGTAAGGCTTCAGTAAGCCGCATTATCATAGAGCGTACGTTAAAGCTGGTTACTGTTACCATCACCACAGCCCGCCCCGGTGTGATCATCGGAAAAGGTGGACAAGAGGTTGATAAGCTGAAAGAAGAATTAAAAAAATTGACGGGCAAGGACGTTCAAATTAATATATTTGAAATCAAACGTCCCGAGTTGGATGCTAAACTCGTTGCTGATAGCATTGCACGTCAAATTGAAGGCCGTATTTCTTACCGTCGTGCCATTAAAATGGCCATTGCTGCCACCATGCGCCTAGGTGCAGAAGGTATCAAGGTACAGATATCCGGTCGTTTGAACGGCGCCGAAATGGCACGTTCAGAGATGTACAAAGACGGACGTACACCATTGCACACTTTCCGTGCCGATATTGACTATGCCCTGGCCGAAGCTCATACCACCTACGGCCGTATCGGAGTGAAAGTATGGATTATGAAAGGTGAAGTCTACGGAAAACGCGATTTGTCTAACTTCTTGGGAACGACAAAAAAGGCCGGTGGTAAACCCAGCGGTGGTCGTCGCAAGCGCAAAGCATAAAGTAAACAGCAATGTTACAGCCTAAGAAAACCAAACACCGCAAGCAGTTCAAAGGAAAAATGAAGGGTAATGCCCAACGTGGCGCCCAATTGGCCTTTGGAAGTTTCGGTATCAAGTCACTCGACTCAAAGTGGGTGACCTCTCGTCAAATTGAAGCGGCTCGTATCGCTGCGACGCGTTACATGAAACGTGAAGGTCAGCTTTGGATCCGCATATTCCCCGACAAACCGGTTACCAAAAAACCTCTAGAGGTTCGTATGGGTAAAGGTAAAGGTTCGGTTGAATACTGGGCAGCTGTTGTACGCCCCGGTCGTATCATGTTCGAAATTGACGGTGTTCCACAAGACATCGCCATAGAAGCATTGCGATTGGCAGCTCAAAAGCTTCCAGTTAGAACCAAGCTGATGGTCCGTCGTGATTTTGTTGCACAATAATTTTAGTCAACTGAAAGATGAAACAGTCAGAAGTAAAACAGCTGAGCACCCAGGACCTGCACGACCGCGTATTTGAAGAGAAGCGTGAGTTGAACCGCCTGAATATGACACACGCCGTTTCTCCACTAGAGAACCCTATGGTCCTTCGTTCAAAGCGTCGCACCATTGCACGTTTGATGTCAGAGATCACTCGTAGAGAACGTGAAGAAATCAACAAATAACCCAAACGATGGAAATAAGCAGAAATCTTCGTAAGGAGCGCATCGGAATCGTAAGCAGCAATGCCATGGATAAATCCATCGTGGTTACGGTTGAGCGCCGCAAAAAACACCCTAAGTACGGAAAGTTTATCAAGCTTTCTAAAAAGTTCCACGCACACGACGAAAAAAACGAGTGCAATAACGGAGACTTGGTACGTATTATGGAAACGCGCCCTTTGAGTAAAACCAAAAACTGGCGCTTGGTAGAAATCATCGAAAGAGCAAAATAAGATGGTACAACAAGAATCCAGACTAACCGTAGCTGACAACACCGGAGCCAAAGAAGTGCTCGTTATACGTGTGTTGGGCGGATCAAAGCGTCGTTACGCTTCTGTAGGTGACAAAATTGTTGTGAGTGTGAAAGCTTCAACACCTTCAGGTAACGTTAAAAAAGGACAGGTAAGCACCGCAGTAGTTGTGCGCACCAAAAAAGAAGTTCGTCGCCAAGATGGTTCATACATCCGCTTCGACGATAACGCTTGTGTATTGCTTAACGCAAACAACGAAATGCGTGGAACCCGTGTATTCGGTCCCGTTGCTCGTGAATTGCGCGATAAACAATACATGAAGATTGTTTCACTTGCACCAGAAGTGCTTTAAAACAACCGTGATGAATAAATTTCATATCAAATCGGGTGACACCGTTAAAGTACTGGCCGGCGTATCCAAGGGAATGACCGGAAAGGTGCTGCGTGTGTACACCGACAAAAACCGCGCCCTTGTTGAAGGAGTGAACAAAATCACTCGTCACAACAAACCTTCGGCTCAAAATCCACAAGGAGGTATTGTTGAAAAAGAGGCGCCCATTCACATTTCTAATTTGATGCTGGTCGACCCTGCAACAGGTGAAGCTACCCGTACCGGTCGTCGTCAAGACGAAAACGGAAAGTCAGTCCGATTCAGCAAAAAAACCAATGAAGTCATTAAGTAATGGAGACGACAACCTATATACCACGCCTTAAGGCGCAGTACCGCGAAACCATCGTAAATGCGATGCGCGAAGAATTTGGGTACAAGTCTGTAATGGAAGTGCCACGATTGGAGAAAATCGTTCTCAGTCAAGGTGTAGGTGCAGCAACTGCCGACAAGAAATTGATCGAGTATGCCGTTGATGAAATGTCACGCATTTCAGGTCAGAAAGCTGTTCCAACTTATTCCAAAAAGGATATTTCTAACTTTAAGCTTCGTAAAGGCATGCCTATCGGTGCTAAAGTTACCCTTCGCAATAACCGAATGTATGAGTTCCTTGATCGTTTGATCGTTAGCTCACTTCCACGTATCCGTGATTTCAACGGTGTTAAAGCTAAAGGTTTTGATGGTCGTGGTAACTACAATCTCGGTATTACCGAACAAATCATCTTCCCTGAGATCGATATCGATAAGGTAAACCGCATATCAGGTATGGATATAACTTTTGTAACATCGGCAAAAACCGATAAAGAGGCAAAAGCATTATTAACGCACTTTGGAATTCCATTCCAGAAAAAATAAGCATTATGGCCAAAGAATCAATGAAAGCCAAAGAGCGCAAACGCGCTGAAATGGTTGAAAAATACGCCGAAAAGCGCGCCGCCCTTAAAGAGGCTGGTGACTATGAAGCCCTTCAAAAGCTTCCGAAAAACGCATCTCCCGTTCGCAAACACAACCGATGTAAATTGACTGGCCGCCCACGTGGTTACATGCGTCAGTTTGGAATCAGCCGTGTGACGTTCCGTGAAATGGCAAACGCCGGTTTGATCCCCGGAGTTAAGAAAGCAAGTTGGTAATCTGTAAAGAGTAAGAAATGTTATCAGATCCTATATCAGATTTTTTGACCCGCATCCGCAATGCCAGTATGGCCGGTCACAAGATTGTAAACGTACCCGCCAGCAATATGCGCTTGGCGATGTGTAAAATTTTGCACGAACAGGGGTATATCCTGAATTTTAAAAAAGAAGAAACCGAAAACAACCAAGGCAACATCAAAATTGCACTTAAGTATGATGCGGTTTCTAAGCAACCAGCCATCCGCCACCTTAGCCGTGTCAGTCGTCCTGGATTGCGTCAGTATAAAAGTTCAGACAAACTTCCTAGAGTAATTAATGGGTTGGGCATTGCCATCGTATCCACCAATAAAGGTGTGATGACCGATAAGCAAGCGCGTCAAAACAACGTAGGAGGCGAAGTGCTCTGTTTCGTATACTAATCATTTAAGTACAAAGACATGTCCCGAATAGGAAAAGCACCAATCACCATCCCGCAAGGCGTTGATATCAACATCAGCAATGATGTGGTTACCGTCAAAGGAAAGTTGGGAACACTTTCTCAGGCTATTGAACCTGAGTTTGTAATTGACATTAACGATAATGTTTTAGAGATTAAGCGTCCAAGCGAATCAAAGCCACACAAAGCAAAACACGGACTTTATCGCTCACTTATCCATAATATGGTAATCGGTGTAAGCGAAGGTTACAAAGTTTCTTTGGAATTGGTTGGCGTTGGATACCGTGCTGCATCTCAAGGTCAAAACCTTGATCTAAGTCTCGGTTATTCGCATAACATTCTCGTAGCCCTTCCGCAGGAAATTAAAGTTGAAGCTGAGATGCAAAAGGGTAAAAACCCATTGATTCACCTTAGCTCACACGACAAGCAACTTCTCGGTATGGCTGCTGCCAAAATCCGCTCTTTGCGCAAACCTGAACCTTACAAAGGAAAAGGTGTACGCTATGTAGGAGAACAAATACGTAGAAAAGCTGGTAAAACAGCCGCAAAATAATCAACTATGGCGACAAGTAAATTACAGCGCAGAACACGCATTCGCAAGCGCATTCGCAAAATTGTATCGGGAACACCCGAACGTCCACGCCTTTCTGTTTACCGCAGTAACAAAGCGATTTATGCTCAATTGATTGATGATATCAACGGAAAAACCATCGTAGGAGTTTCGTCTGTCAATGAACTTAAAGACGCCAGCGGCAACAAAATTGATCAATCCCGTGAACTCGGAAAAATGCTCGCTGAAAAAGCATTGGCAGCCAATATCGAAGCTTGTAGCTTTGACCGTGGTGGTTATTTATACCACGGACGCGTAAAAGCATTGGCTGAAGGTGCACGTGAAGGCGGACTTAAATTTTAATCAGGCATGAGTAAAGTGAAAAACATTCAACGTGTAAAACCGAGTGGTTTGGAATTAACCGACCGTTTGGTAGCCATTAACCGTGTAACCAAAGTAACAAAAGGTGGTCGTACCTTCGGTTTTACTGCCATTGTTGTGGTGGGAAACGAAGCCGGTGTAGCTGGTTACGGTACAGGTAAGTCAAAAGAAGTTTCTGAAGCCATCTCTAAAGCAGTAGAAGATGCCAAGAAAAACCTAGTGCGCGTACCCATCTATAAAGGTACAATTCCACATGAGCAAAACGGTAAATTTGGCGGTTCTCGCATTTTCTTGCGTCCAGCTGCCAATGGTACTGGAGTAATCGCCGGTGGTGCAATGCGTGCCGTACTTGAAAGCTGTGGCGTTCACGACGTACTGGCTAAATCAAAAGGTTCGTCTAACCCCCACAACGTGGTAAAGGCAACTTTTGATGCCCTTCTCAATCTTCGCGATGCACGCTCTATAGCAAAAACGCGTGGCATTTCCATGGAAAAAGTATTTAACGGATAATTCTGAGCATCATGGCCAAAGTAAAAATTACCAAGGTACGTAGTACCATCAAACGCCCCAAGCGTCAGAAAGATACCATGACTGCACTCGGGCTCAATAAAATGAATTCGACTGTTGAAGTGGAATTGACTCCGCAGATACAAGGGATGATCAATAAAGTAAATCACCTGATTACGGTAGAAAACGTCAAGTAATTGACCAAAATAATACATCACTATGAACTTACACAACCTAAAACCAGCCAAAGGCTCAACCAAAACCAAGCGTAGACTTGGACGTGGTGAGGGTTCAGGTACTGGTGACACAGCCGCTCGTGGTCACAAAGGACAAACGAGTCGCAGTGGTTACAGCAAGAAAATGGGATTTGAAGGTGGTCAGATGCCCCTTCAACGCCGTGTGCCCAAGTTTGGCTTTACCAATCCAAATCGCGTCGAATACAAGGCGATTAATTTGGACGTCATCCAAACGTTGATCGATGAAAAGAAAATTACCGATACTGTTTCTCCAGAGATTTTGATTTCTTTAGGAATAGCCGGTAAAAGCGACTTGATCAAGGTTTTGGGTCGTGGTGAACTCAAAGGTGCTATTAATGTAACAGCACATAAGTTCTCCAAATCTGCCCAAGAAGCCATCGAAAAAGCCGGTGGAAAAATTGAATCCCTCTAAGATATTCTGCTAATGAAGCGTTTTATAGAAACCTTAAAGAACATCTGGGCAATAGAAGAATTGCGTCAAAAAATTCTTCTTACACTTGGTCTGTTGCTCATCTTTCGTGTAGGATCGAATGTTGTATTGCCCGGTATTGATCACCAAAGTTTGTCTGGCTTGGAAAGTCAAACTGAAAGTGGTCTGTTAGGGATATTAAACGCCTTCACAGGTGGTGCATTTGCCAACGCTTCTATCCTTGCTCTGGGTATTATGCCTTACATCTCGGCTTCAATTGTCATTCAATTGATGGCCGTGGCTGTTCCTGCCATTCAAAAAATGGATAAGGAAGGAGAGAGTGGAAGAAAGAAGAAGAATCAATTAACACGTTCGTTGACCATTTTAATAACGGCTGCCCAAGCACCTGGATATTTGGCCAACCTTGCCGCACAAGGTGTACAGTTGACCATACCAACACAGTTGTTTTGGACAATGGGAATCATTGTATTGGTTGCCGGTACTGTCTTCGCAATGTGGTTGGGTGAGCGTATTACCGACAAAGGCATTGGTAATGGTATTTCACTATTAATTATGGTGGGTATCATCGCTACTTTACCCCAAAGCTTCTTGCAAGAGTTGTTCTCTCGTTTCGAAAGTCAAGGTGGTGGCTTGGTACTCTTCATAATAGAATTAGCTGCATTGTTTGTCGTTATCATACTCGCCGTAGCACTGGTGCAAGCCGTTCGACAGGTTCCTGTGCAATACGCAAAACGCGTAGCTGGTGGTCGATTGGCACAAGGCGCTTCCTCTGCACGCCAATACATACCTCTTAAGGTCAATGCGGCAGGTGTAATGCCTATCATCTTTGCACAAGCCATTATGTTTATCCCAATAACCGTATTGAGCTATACCGGCGGCGATGGAGCAAGCACCAATATCATCGTAACATTGTTTAGCGATATTGCAGGATTTTGGTACAACCTAATATTTGCGATATTGATTATTTTATTCACCTATTTCTATACAGCTATTCAAATCAATACCAATCAAATGGCTGAAGATCTAAAACGCAATGGCGGTTTTATACCTGGCATTAAGCCTGGTAAACAAACGGCAGAGTTTTTAGATACGGTATTGAGTAGAATTACCCTGCCTGGTTCAATATTTCTCGCCATCCTCGCCATTTTACCGGCCTTCGCGATGCGCGCAGATATCAATACCCAGTTTGCTTACTTCTA
>JAIUMB010000063.1 GCA_022565745.1 Cryomorphaceae bacterium
GTATACACCATTGGCGTTGGTAGTAAAGGGATGGCTTCTACGCCTTATGCATATGGCGCAAGAGGAGAGCTCTTGTTTAGAAATGCACCGGTAAATATTGACGAAAAGCTGCTTCAAGCAATCGCTGATATTTGTGAAGGCAAATATTTCAGAGCAACAGACAACACTTCTCTTCAACAGATATATGCACAAATTGACGATATGGAGAGAACCAAACTTGAGGATATAGATTACATACACATAGAAGAAAGGCATCTGCCTTTTTTGTGGCTGGCCTTAGGCTTCCTTTTATTTGAGGTAGTGCTGCGTAAAACTTGGTTAAAAAGTGCTTTAGACGTATGATGTTTCGCTTTGAACATAACGAATTGCTTCACGTATTATGGATTTTACCCATATTACTGGCATGGCGTTTTTATTTACTTTGGTGGGCGCGCAGACAAAGACGACGCTTTGCCCAATCCGAAGCGTTGAAACGCTTGGCACCACAAAGAGACCAATCAAAATCTTGGATTAAATTCATTTTACAATGGCTGGCTTTAACAGCATTAATTTTAGCCGCCGCCAATCCACAGCAAGGAGGAAAAGTTGAAAACCAAACGGTAAGTGGTGCGCAAATTGTTTTTGCTCTAGATGTTTCGCGATCAATGATGGTTGAAGATGTAACTCCTAATAGACTTGAGCGCGCTAAGCAGCTTATTTCTAGGATGATGTCGCATATGAAAAATGACCAAGTGGGGTTGATTGCTTTTGCAGGAAAAGCGTTTCCTTCTGTGCCTTTAACGCCGGATAAATCATCTCTATTGCTTCAACTGAAACAGTTAGACCCAGGCTCGGTATCCGCCCAAGGCACCAATTTCTCATCGATGATTTCACTGGCAGCCACGTATTTTAACCAATCACAACCCTCAGATAAAATTTTAATTGTGGTAGGTGACGGAGAAGACCATGAAGGTGGTTGGAAAGATCGGGTTGATGCACTTAGAAAACAAGACATTCGCGTTTTTACCATTGGAATTGGTACAGAAAAAGGAGGGTTAATACCCGAGCGAAATGCACGTGGAACTGTAACTGGTTATATCAAAGATGAAGATGGCTCAGCGGTTGTTTCTAGATTAGAACCACGTACTTTAAAAGAGCTTGCAGATTATGGCGATGGCGAATATCACCTACTGACTTCTCTGCAAGGCGGGGAACGATTTTTGCGCGATGTAGTTTCTGGTTTGGGACGTTCTGAGTTTGAGCGTAAGGTATTTACAACTTATCAAAGTCAATATCAGTGGCCTTTATCCATTGCTTTATTGTTGCTGATTGTTGATTGGTTGTTGTTTGAAAGACGGACGCGCTGGCTCCAGCGGTTGAGAACCATAAATGAATCGCAATCTGCTGATGCATTGTCCAAAACAAAAGAAGTATGATAGCAGGTAATCGTTTCAATATCCAATTAAACCTCTCTGCAGTGTTGCCGATGAGGATTTTGGTCTTATTGTTTGTAGTGGCCTCATCATCGTTGGCCACGGCGCAAAGTTATCGCGATGCCATAAGCAAGGGTAATGAATTGTTTGAAAAAGAAAAATTTGGCGAAGCAGAAGTAGCCTATCGTCGGGCTATGGAAGATAGACCAGATGCTTTTGAAGCACCGTTTAATTTAGGGAATGCACTTTACCGACAAGGTCGTTTTGATGAAGCAATAGAGGCGTATAAAAAAAGTGTAGATCGTGCGTCAAATAAAGAACAACGAGCCAAAGCACTACACAATATTGGCAATACGCAAGCAGAAAAGGAAGCTTACGACAAAGCGATAGAATCATACAAGGCCTCACTTATGGAAAACCCAAAAGATGAGGAAACCAGATCTAATTTGGCGTATGCCATGCGACAACTCACAGAACCCCCTCCACAAGAACAGCAGCAACAATCTGGTGATGGAGAAGATAGTGACGACGACGACGAACAGGATCAGAATAATGAAGAGCAAGAGCAAGAGCAAGACGAAGAACCAGACGATAAGGATAGCGAAGGACAAGATGATTCTTCAGATCAGGAAGACGAACAAGACCAACCTGAACAAGATCCAAATTTTGACCCCGCAGATGCAGAAAGAATCATGCAAATGATTGAAGAAGAAGAGGAAAAAGTACAAGAAAAACTCAGTGAACAAGAAAAGAAAAAGTCGAGGGAACAACCCAAAAAACGAAGTTGGTAATTTCGATGCACAAACCTCATGATAAGACAATTCATTTTTTTATTAGGCTTCATATTACTGTCAACGAATGGTTTTGCTCAAGGCAGTGGGGTGAAGTTTGTTGGTAAAACCAGCCATGAATCAATTGGGACAGACGACCGATTTACCATCACTTACACATTAAACGCCAGGGGACAAAGCTTTCGACCGCCTGAGAATATGGAAGATCATTTTATGGTATTGGTAGGGCCAAACCAAAGCTTTCAAAGCACCATGACTTCCAGAGGATTTGAAACCACCATGCAGGTATCCTATACCTTGCGCGCAAAAGCAGAAGGCAACTTTGAACTCGGTCCGGCACGTGTGATGGTTGGAGGCACGCCACACTCTTCTAATGGATTGTCCATAAAAGTTGTAAAAGGCTCTACACAAGAAAAAGACCCCAATGACCCTGAAGTTTTGGCCGCTCAGCTCTCTTGGATGAAAGCCATTCTCAACAGAACCGAAGTGTACGTTGGTGAGCCAATTAATGTTAATTATAAGCTGTACTCCAAAACAGGGGTGTCTGGACCTAGGTTTGAGAGTGAGCCAAACTTCAAAGGATTTATTACTGAAAACATAGACCTTGGCCAGATTGAGCAAAATAGAGAATTTATCGATAATGAACAGGTACTTACAGCAGTCATCAAATCTTTTTTGCTCTTTCCTCAACAACCGGGTAATTACGACGCGCAAAAAATCCCCGTAACCATCCCTACGAATGTTCAGGTACAAAGACGTGACAGTTGGTTTGGAAGTATGACGCAGCGTGTAGATAATAAAACACACGTAACCATCCCAGCGATAAAAGTGAAGCCTCTTCCTGTGAGTGGACGACCTGATGATTTTAGTGGTGGGGTTGGTAAGTTTGCCTTAGACATCAGTGTTGACAAAACTACTTTAGATGCAGATCAATCACTTACGGTAAAAATTACATTAAGTGGTGAAGGAAATATGCGATTGGTTGATGTTCCTTCTTTAGAATTGCCATCTGTATTTGAAACTTATGATCCGCGAACGTCTTCACGTCTAAGAGTAGCTGACGGCACACTTAAAGGCAGTAAGTCTGCCGAATACTTACTGATTCCGCGATACTCAGGAACGTATGAAATCCCCGCACTTACATTTTCATATTTTAATCCAAAAACCAAACAATACAACGAAGTACAAACACAACCCATAACCATTGAAGTTACTGGAGATAAAAAGCGCAGTGATGTGGCTGGAGGGATGTCAGTAGGAGGAAAAGAACGCGTAGATATGATGAGTCGTGACATTATGTTTATAAAAACATTTACGCCAAACTTTCAAAGAGAAAGTTGTCCAGTAATCGAGTCTGCATGGTATTGGGTTTTGTGGATACTTGGTGTCTTGTTGTTTCCTCTTGCTTGGATATTACGAAACATCATATTTAAGAAGCGACTAGCAAGAAACACTAGGCTCAGAAAAGCAGAACGCTTGGCCGATCGATTGTTAACTGAAGCAGCAAAATTGGAAAACGCTTCATTACGAGGAGATAAACTGCATAAAGCTATAGAGGTTTATTTTGCAGCCTATTTAAAAATTAGTACGTCAGACCTTTCTAATGAACAACTTCGAGCCCGCTCTAATCAAGTTTTTGGAGAAGCTTTTACCAGAGAGTGGATGCAAGTGTACGAGGCATTAGAAGCCCTTCAATATGGGGGTACTTCAGTAGATGTTTCAGTGGATCGTGTAAAAACTATGATTAACAAGGCAAAAGAATGGGTATCAAACAATTGATTTTTTCATTGGTGTTGCTTAACTTGGTATCACATCACATGTCATTTGGCCAGCCAGTTGAGCAGGAACAAACTGAGCCAATGGCCGACAAAGCATCTCTTAGGCATGTCATGGAAGAGGGTAATGCCTTTTATGAATCATCCGAGTATGAGCTTGCTGTCGAAAAATACACCTTTATCTTATCACAAGGTATTGTTTCATCGGAAGTATATTTCAATTTAGGTAATGCATATTTTAAAAAGAACAATTTAGGTAAAGCCATTTTGAATTACGAGCGTGCACTAAAATTGGCCCCTAAGGATGAAGACATCCAATTTAATCTTGAATTTGCCCGTGCATCAACGGTAGATAAGATTGAATCAACGGGTACGGTGTGGTTTAAAAAAATGGTGCATGGTTATTTAAAAACAATGAACACGAATGCTTGGGCAATGGTTTCACTTGTTTTGGTGTTTTTAGCATTATTGTTTTGGATACTGTTTTTGTCTAATCGATACGCTCCTAATGGGTTAATAATAGCATTGGTCGTGAGCTTACTGCTTGCCATTGCGGCAATATTGTCCTCATTTGGTCGACGTTTGTTAGAGGCACAGCGATTTGCTATTGTAATGGATGATGGTATTACTGTGAAAAGTGCGCCAGCCCAGAAAGGTGAGGATATGTTCATCATTCATGAAGGAACCAAGATGGAGTTGTTAGACGAATACCAAACTTGGTTTAAAATACGTTTAGAAAATGGCAATGTTGGCTGGTTGCCACAGAACACCGTAGAGGAAATATGATTGGATATGTCATGTCAATTGGTAGAGAATGAAGGCTACTGTTATTAAATCAACAGGTAACACTTGTTTCATTCGTTTTGAGGATGGAGACATACAGTCCTGTCGCGTGCCTGGAAGGTTTCGCCTTAAAGGACTAACCACCACCAATCCGGTAGCTGTTGGTGATTTTGTTGAGGTGTCTAAAAATGCAAGGGGAGAGTGGCGCGTTGAACAGATTTATGACAGGAAAAACTACCTCGTTCGAAAATCGGTGAATTTGTCGCATCAAAAGCACGTAATCGCAGCCAATATCGATCAGGCTGTTTTGGTTGTTACATTAGAGCAGCCCGAAACGAGTACCGGATTTATGGATCGCTTTTTAGTGTCTTGTGAGGCTTACGACATTCCAGCAGTTATAGTGTTTAATAAATGGGATGTTTATTCTAATGCAGCGAAGGATGAGTTCTTTTATCGCAAAACAGTTTACGAAAGTGCTGGCTACAAGGTTTTGGCTACATCAGCTGAGACTGGATATCAACTTTCCGAAGTCAAAAGAGCATTAGAAGGGAAAACCACATTACTTGGCGGTCATTCTGGAGTTGGAAAATCCAGTTTGGTGAATGCCATTCAACCAGATTTAGATTTAAAAGTGGGAGATATTTCTATTGTTCACCGAAAAGGTCAGCATACAACGACCTTTGCACAAATGGTATATGTTAAAAACATCAATGGATACTTGATCGATAGTCCTGGTATAAAGGGTTTTGGTCTGGTCGATATGCAGCCAGAAGAAATCGGTGACTACTTTCCTGAGTTTTTTGCCTATAAAGACCAATGCCGATTTCACAATTGCACCCATCGCAATGAACCTGGTTGCGCAGTAAAGCTCGCATTAGAGCATGGAGACCTGCCACACAGTCGATACCAAAGCTACCTCTCAATGATGCAGGGTGACGAAGCCCCATATCGCTAATACAGTTTATTTATCTTATCATGAAGCGTAGCGAACTTAAAGAAGAAGATTTTTATTATTCAAAAGAAGGATATATCGTCTTTACGGAGACTTACCATTTGAAGCGCGGTTACTGTTGCAAAAGTGGTTGCAAGCATTGTCCATACGGTTACAATAAAAAAACGGGGCAATTCAATAAAAACAAGTAGCCACTCAATCGTCATTAACGTTGTTTTCAGTGGCGTTATGTGACCAATATTACAGTGATTATTTTGTTATTTTGTATCGAATTAACAAATAGCTAATAACTATGAATAAAAAATGGCAAACGTCAATTATAATTGTGTTGACTACCACAGCACTAACCTTTTCTTGTGAGCAAAAACAAGAGGGTGAAAGCAGTGAGAAAAAAGAAGTTAAAGCTGAATTATCAGCAGAGGATTTGGATTTGCTGAAGCAAGCCAAGAAGTTCTTTAAACCACTTCCAGAAATCGCTGAGCCAACCGACTACAAAATGAACGATGATATGGTTTCATTGGGAAAAAAACTATATTTCGATACTCGATTGAGTAAAAGTAATACCATATCTTGTAACAGCTGTCATAATTTAGCGAGTTATGGGGTAGACAACAACCCAACTTCCATTGGTCATAAATGGGTGGCCGGACCAAGAAACTCTCCAACAGTTCTCAATGCAGCCATTCACAGCTTTCAGTTTTGGGACGGAAGAGCTGCCGACGTAGAAGAACAAGCTGAAGGACCAATTCTTAACCCGATTGAAATGGGGGCTCCACATGAGGAATTTGTTATCGATCGATTGAGAACCATAGAAACTTATGGAGATTTATTTGCCGCAGCTTTTCCTGAAGAAGAAACACCTTTAACGTACAAAAACATGGCAAGAGCAATAGGCGCTTTTGAGCGTACATTGATGACTCCAGATCGCTTTGATGACTTTTTGAAAGGTGATGGCTCTGCATTGACAACGGCTGAGAAAAAAGGACTTAAAACCTTTATGGATGTTGGTTGTACAACTTGTCACAGCGGACCAGCACTTGGTGGACAAATTTTTCAAAAGTTTGGATTAATTAAAGGCCCTTATTGGGATTATACCGGTTCTGAAACCATAGATGAAGGAAAATATGAAGTGACAGGTATTGAAAGTGATAAGTATATGTTTAAAGTTCCAGGTCTTAGAAATATTGCTAAAACTGCCCCTTATTTTCATGATGGGAGTATTTGGGATTTAGATAAGTCTGTTGAAATTATGGGGGTAACACAGTTAGGTAAAGAACTTTCACCAGAGCAAATACAAGAAATTGTTGATTTTCTAGAAGCCCTAACAGGTGATTTACCTGATGAAGCAAGAACATTGCCTATTTTGCCTCGCATGGGAAGGGAAACCACCAAGCCGGATTTTTCATAAAATTGAAAAACCTCAAAAAAACACCTTGTTAAAAAGGTGTTTTTTTTAAGATATATGTGTTAAAAAAAAATTAATAAAAATTGATTTTGTATTACCTAAATTGTCGGTATAGTGTATTTCATTATTTAAATGTTTGTAATTCAAAGTTTAATTCTCGTAATTGGCTGTGCTAAAAAAATTATTCAATAAACACAATCTGTGCGTATATGTTAATTATTAACTTATATTTGCATAAGATTATGGATTGCCCCACTACTAAGAACAACTCCTAAATGTCAAACTTAATTAAAAAAGACAATGAGAAAGCTAAGTACGCTGCTCGTTCTTGCAGTAGTGGCAATGTCTTGCCAAAAGGACAATCTAAGCGATGAATCCCAACAATTAGTGCGCAAATCGACCAATGCTTGTGATGTGGTTTCTCCACAGAGCATTGCAGACGGAGGTGCCATTTCTAGACCTGGAGGAAATGCAGACTGTAATGGTGCTGATTATGAATTCAGCAGTGCTCGTGTCAACCGTGATTTTAATGAAACATCTGGTACCTTTGAGTGGAGCGAGCCATTCCCTGATGGGTTTACCATCTCCTATGATGAAAGTTCAAAACAACTTTCTTGGAGTTATCAACCCGTGATGATTGATGGTGTTTTGATGTGTCTAGATGGTATTCAGGTGATTACTAAAGGTGGTCCGAATGCTCAGACATATACTTATGCCTCCGGTGTGCATTGTGGTGAAGAGCTTGAAGCACCTCGCCACTCAAGAAACAATTCACTTCTTGACATAAGTAATGTTACCATTTGCTACAACCTCGTGCCTTGTACCATTGACAATAATGACCCATGCTACGAAGGTGAAACCGCTTGGAGTGATGGTGATCGTTATCAAAATCCTGGTAACTGGGCAACCTACACCACTTATCCTATAGGTGGTGGAACCGTTAACTTGTATGCAGGCCAAACACATTTGGCAGGTACAGTAACCTTCTCTGCAGTTGTTAATGGTGAAGTTACCATCGATATCGCTCTTAACAGCGGTTTTGTTCTTCAGTCTGGAGATGAAACGGTTAAGATTCAGGGTTACGACAATGCGCCTTCTGGAAATCCTGCGCCCGGTGGTTTTGATACCTATAAAGGGAATGCATTAACTATTGTAGTAGATGCTTATAACTATTACGGCATTCATTTAGATGTCAATCGTGAAGTTCCTTGCGATTAACCATTGATGCTATTGTTTAGTGTTAAACTCCTCGACTGAAAGGTCGGGGAGTTTTTTTTTGACATGGTTTCGTTACTTGATTAACATCACCATTTGTTCTAATCTATTTTTACCTATAGATTTAATGATTACAAATAAAAATCTCCGCGAATGGAAAGCGGATTAGATGTTGAGAATTAATCAAAGAATGATTAAAAGGCTTTATATTTGAGCCATTGAAAAAAATCAAAATGAGCTTTAAAATCGATGTTTTAAACGGGCCTAATTTAAACTTACTCGGCACTAGAGAGTCAAATATTTACGGATCTTTGTCTCTAAATGACATAGAAATGAAATGCCGCAATGCGTTTTCAGACCAGCAACTTCATTTTTTTCAATCAAACGTAGAGGGAGACTTGATAAATGCATTACATGCCAGTCAAGCAGATGCCATAGTACTAAACGCTGGGGGGTATACACACACCAGTGTAGCCATTAGAGATGCGATAGCTTCTATAGAAGTACCAGTAGTGGAATTGCATATCAGCAATATTGCAGCGCGTGAGTCCTTTCGTCACGAGTCGCTATTAAGTCCGGTATGTTCCGGTATCATCTTTGGTTTTGGTACTGAGGGGTATCCCATTGCCATCAACGCATGCCTTCGCCTACTCAACCAGCGTTTATAATATCAGTAAACCGCTTTTTGCCCCGAACAAAGTAATCCCATACGATAGATCGGTGGTAGCGTCCATTCAGCGCCCGCCATTCCGCTGCGGTTCGATTTTGCCGGTAACGTTTAATGGCTCCTAAGTGGCGGTAATAATCTACATGTGCTTTGACGATGGAAGAAAAGAACCCCCATTTACCGGTAAGTAAAAACCTAATGGCTGATATTCCGTCGAGAACCATGCGGAAAAACACTACACGAATGCGATCGCGATGAGGCAGCTGACGGCCCAACATGATGAGGTTGTTTCTAAAATTCAAATAAACCTTTCGCGGATTTTGGTAGGTGAGTGTTCCGCCGCCGAGGTGGTAAACCTTTGACTTGGTTAAACAGCGAATGGCGTATCCGTGTGACTGTAATCGCCAACACAAATCGATTTCCTCCATGTGGGCAAAATAAGCCTCGTAAAATCCACCCAGTTTATGAAAAGCCTCAGCACGTACTGCAAGGCAAGCCCCCGATGCCCAAAAACAATCGATGTCGTGGTTGTATTCAGGGTTTATTGCCTCTAGTTCGTCAAACACACGTCCGCGACAAAAGGGGTAACCAAAACGGTCGATGAACCCGCCGGCAGCGCCAGCATATTCATAATGACTATTTTTTTTATCGTCCAGTATTATGGGTTGAGCGGCGCCCAATTTCGGGTCGGCAGCAAATGCGCGTGTTATGGGATGAAGCCAACCTTCAGTTACCCGCACGTCTGAATTGATGAGTACGTAAACATCAGCGCAAATGGTCTGAAGTCCTTGGTTGTATCCACCAGCATATCCTGTGTTTTTTGGATTAACAACGCACTTTACCTGTGGGAAGTAGCTTTTTAACACCTCAACAGAGTCATCTGTAGAGTCATTATCTATGACCCAAACATCAGCCTCACCAGAGTACTTAACGATGGAAGGGAGGTAGGTTTTAAGTAAGTCTCGACCATTATAATTAAGAACGACAACGGCGATATGCATGATTTATTTATTTTTCCAACGTTTGTGCGACCAAAGCCAGTCACTTGGTTTCTTGCGAATTTGAGTTTCTAATTCTTCGACGTGGGCATTGGTGATTTTGTATTTTTCTATGTCTTGAGGATGTTCAAAAAGGAGTTTGGGCGTTATCGTGTAGTGTCCTCTTTTATAACGATCAACATGGATAAAAACCACAGCTAAATTACATTTTTTAGCCAAATTTTCTGCTCCGAGGTGGGTTGGGGTATCGATTCCGAAAAATGGTGCTCTGTACTTAATTTTTCCTTTGTGCGGAGCTTGATCGGCCATAAATACATACAGTGGTGCTTCTACTGTTTGGTTTAGCATCACATCGTAGGTGTCTTTCATTTGGAAAAGTGTTAGCCCAAATCGCTCACGTAAATTCACGACCCACTGATTGACTTTTGGGTTTTTAATTCGCCCATAAACGGCAAATGTAGGGTGAGGGACAAGCAAGGGCATGGCAAGAGCGACCCATTCAAAATTGGCATAATGTCCCATAACCAGCATAACTCCGCGCTTTTCTCTGTGTAAGCGATCAAGAACTTCCGTGTTTTTCATGACGACCCTCTTTCGAAGTGCCACGGGGGATATGCTTAAACTCTTAATGCTTTCCACCATGATGTCAGCTACATTTCTATAGAAACCAACGGTATGGACGTGAAGTTGATTTTTAGACATTTTTGGAAAAGCCCGCAGCAAATTTTGTTCGATAACTTGTTTGCGATAACCAAAAATACGCAGTGAAAAAGCTATAATATTGGCCAGACCATACAGAATAGGGAAGGGCAGGTAGCTCAGGCCTTTCGTTATGGGCGACCACCAAGGCAACTTCATTTACCAACGACCGTAACGCCCCATAGAACTGGGATTAATGATAAGGTTATCGGTGGCTCTGCTTCCCCAGTTTCCACGGCGGTTGAGCTGTTGTTGGCGATCCATCATATACTCATCCTGATAGGTATCACCGACTTGCACGCCCGGTTCTAGTTCACGAGGCCAATTTTCATTATAGCGTTCTCCGTCGGCATTGCTGTGTACCAATCGGTATCGATTGGTGTTAACTTCGCGGTCAACAAAAACAAAAATGCGATCTGTTTGGTCGCGCGTAGACGGTGATTTTAACTGGTTGTATTGCCAGATTTCAAAGGGAAATGTACCTGTTTCAAAACGACGATCTTCTACTAAAGTAGGTTTACCATACTGTAAATAAACTCTTCCGCGATCTGATTGATATCCTGGCAGTACGCGCATTCCGTACTTTTCATTTACGAGTCGAACTTTTCTATAGTATGCCAACCATTCTTGATGCGTATTTGAAGGGAACTTACTGGCCCAAAAAGAATAGAAGAAGCGTTTTAATTTGCTTTTGTCACCTTCTGTGGTCAGGTTTTCAATTGATCGTTGTTCCTGGAAATTGGCGATTGGAGTTAAAAAGTCAACAAAGTGCTCAATGGAGTCCATATTGATTTCGTCCATAAATGTACCAGCTAAGTCGTCGAGACTGGCATCTGTAAAAAACTTTGGAGCTTCATCATTGGGGTTTTCTCTAACGAAATAAACATGACGGGCATCCATGACTTCGTTCTTTTGAGAAATGGCCTCTAGCACTAAGAAATAAGGGCCAGAGGGAAGGTCTTTAATGTTAAAACTACTGAGCATTGGGACAACGCTATTTTCATTTTTTATGCGTTTAAAACCGGCAAGCTTATTTATTGTTTCTTGAGTCTGTGCATTTTCAATGTAGTATTTAATCATGAATGGTCTTGCTGTGTCGCCTTCTTGAGTTCGATTATAGAGTTCTGCATAAAAATTAATACGTTCAGCATTTTCACCGTAGTAAAAATGTTTACGCGGTAGTAGTGGAATAAGGTTAAATCCTTCGCCATCTTCCTTGGGACTGTAACTATTAAGTATGTTGACATCCGAGAAACCAACAGCTTCAGGACCATTGAGGTTAACCTCGAAGTTAAAATCATAAGATTCAGATTCGTTGTTTAAATCACGTACTGAAATGTGGACTTCGTAGGTATCAGGAGTAAGACCTAAGCGTTGAGTATGGGTAAAGTACATGGCCAGAGCTTCATCATCGGCATTATCAGGCACGGTAACTTGAACGTTTTCCATACCTTGTAATTCATCATCTTTATATACAGATATTCTAATGCCAATTCCACCAGTTTTTATCCCTTCATTGTTCTTTTTTATGGATAAAGAAGACCCTTTAAATGCGTAGTATGTTTCGAGAATAGACTCTTTTTCTGCAGAAAAAAAGCGTCCATACGATACCCTTAAGTCCAGTTGTTGAGCAAATAATCCGCTGGTAATTAGCGTGATAACCCAAGTCATTAAATGTTTCATTCCCATCATATTTGAAGTACTAAGATACAAATTAAATAAATGTCTTGCAAACTATCATTTTCATTGTATTTTTGCCCCCGCTTAGGAGGGATGGCAGAGTGGTCGAATGCGGCGGTCTTGAAAACCGTTGAGGGTCACACCTCCGGGGGTTCGAATCCCTCTCCCTCCGCAAGCTAAAACCCACCAAAGCGCAGCTTTGGTGGGTTTTTTCATTGGCGCAACACACCGAGCGAGCTCGAGTGTGTTGCGCCAATGAAAAAACCCGCCTGCGACGCAAGGAGCGGGCGTTGGGTTTTAGCTTGAATGCCCCCCTCTCAGGGATCACCCTAGTAATCCCTCTCGCTCGAGTGTGTTGCGCCAATGAAACCTACA
>JAIUMB010000064.1 GCA_022565745.1 Cryomorphaceae bacterium
GCGTTTCCGAAATCCTCTTTACAGATTACGGCGTACATCTTTTATTCCTACTACCCGAATATCGAGGAGAAACAGATATATATAGTTTTTGGCTGGTTGGGCTCGGATTGGGATTATTCGTAATGGCCTTTCACGTGTCCAGCTACATTTTTTACAGTTACCGATATAGTTTTTTGGCAACACTCGACAGGCCAATCTACAGATTCTCTGTTAACAACAGTGTAATACCAATTACATTTATTATTTTTTATGCTTGGCAAATATTCCGTTTTAACCGCGATATGCAGACTTCAAACACCGAAGTGCTCATATATATATGTGCGTTGTTACTCGGGGTCTTTATGATGATCGCTTTTGTTTTTGCCTACTTCTTTACGCTAAACCGCAATAAAAACGTTTACGAGGATCGTCCCATCCAATCGTTTAACAGCGCCTTACAAAACATATATTCTCGTAAGCGCAAAACCGTCACGCCAATGCAAAGAGATGAAGGTGTGAATACCTACTTGCGCAATATGTATCGCCTTCGTTTAACCCGATCAGCCGACCATTATGAGTACAGCAAACTCCTAAATGCCCTAGAACAACATCACCTCCGCGCTGCCTACTTTTTTATTGCCCTTATTGCTGTTGTCTTCAGTTTAGGAACATTTGAAGAAAATGCCTGGGTACAAATCCCAGCCGCTGCCACAACACTGTTGATGCTGTCTGTGTTCCTCATGCTTTCAGGCGCTTTCTTTTCGAGGTTTAAAGGCTGGACGCCTACCGCTGCTTTTGTTGTTTTGGTAGGACTAAACTACCTGTCTTCAACCGATATGTTTTACAAACCAAACATGGCGACAGGTTTAAATTACGACACCATTCCTGCCAGTTACGACAGAAGTATATTAGAATCATTGACCACCGATTCTATACTATGGCACGACCACAATCACTGGATCGACATATTGAATAAGTGGAAGTCGAAGCAGACATCGGCCAAACCAAAACTGATCATTGTAAACGTTACTGGAGGAGGCATTCGATCTTCTCTGTGGACGTTTGCCACCCTCAACTTACTCGACAGCGTTTTGGACGGACAATTACACGAGCAAACCTTTATGATCACCGGCTCGTCTGGTGGCATGCTTGGGGCTTCATTTTTTAGAGAAATAAAA
This sequence comes from Cryomorphaceae bacterium, assembly GCA_022565745.1. Classification (GTDB taxonomy): domain Bacteria; phylum Bacteroidota; class Bacteroidia; order Flavobacteriales; family Schleiferiaceae; genus CSBr16-58. Next base: position 1,158 of record JAIUMB010000064.1, read on the forward strand.
TATAGAGAAGCCAGCGACGATTGGAATGAACACTGGCCAACCAATAGGGAGGCTCTCCGAGAATCTCTTGCCAAAGACAAGCTCAATCCAACCATATTTAATTTTTTAGTCAATGACTTATTCCTTCGTTTTCGCAAGTTTGAATACCGAGGGCGTACCTATTACAAAGACCGAGGGACGTCCTTTGACCGCGTGTTTAATGAACATACTTTGGGCATGCTTGACAAAACCTTAGACGATTACTATTTACTTGAAAAAAATGCTGAAATACCAGCAATGATTTTTGCGCCCATCATGATTCAAGATGGGCGCCGAATGGTTATGTCGGCACAGCCAACGTCCTTTTTGACTTTTACCCAAAACCAACAAACCGTGCTGGATGACCGGGTTTATGACGGATTAGAATTCAGACGGATTTTTGCCGATCAAGATGCCGGTAACATTTCCTTTCTTACAGCCAACCGAATCAGCGCGTCTTTTCCCTACATCACACCGTTGGTCAATCTTCCAAGCGATCCGGAAATCGAGCTCATTGATGCTGGCGTTCGCGACAACGATGGTTTTGAAATCGGGATGCGCTTTGCCCACCAATTTAATCAATGGTTGGAAGACAACACCTCCGGCATTATTTTTATTCGCATTAAAGCCGACAGACCTCACGACGAACCACAGCTCATGCGTCCACTTCGAAAAGATCGATTCAGTGATTTAACCCGCCCCATTAGCGGGGTAATCTCGAGCTTCTCCAACCTTCAAGTGTTCAATAAATCGCTCATTCGTCAATTTGGGGAAGACGCTTTAGACGTCCCCATAGATGTTATCAACTTCCCATTATTCCGTCCTTGGGAGTCAGAAGGTTTGTCGTTAAGCTGGCGCTTCACCCCAAGGGAAAGAGAAAAAATAAATGAAGCGATTGAACGTAAAGAGATCAAGTCAAGCGTTGAAGACGTTTTGAAAAAAATAGAATGATAAGAACGTAACGTTTTTCATTTTCTAAGCTTATCCTTATAAGACACCTTAATTACTTCTCCCCCACGTCTAACGACCTCATCTCCACCTGGCGGTTATCATAAATGTTGTGCAACTGCTTCATCAAGTTAAGAAAAGTAGCACTGATTGTTGGGTCATTTTCTTTCACAATCCAGTCGATGGGGAAATTGACCATTCCTAAATTTTGCTGATACGGATACCTGTGCCATACCCCCCAAAGCTTATCCGTTAACCCTTCAAAAGTGAATATACCCGAATAACTTTCGCTTTCCACGTTATCAACCAATGTTTGCCAGGCCTCTTCTTTGTCCATATAATCATCGACCGGATGCCAAGCCTCGTCACTGCTCAAGGTGTCGTTTTGCATGAGCAATCGGCGATTTTCCAGTGGCGATTGGTCTACCGCACGGTAAACCACCATGTGGTCTGGTGGGAGATTCAAACTGGTTTCCAATGCCCAAGGTAGAGCCAATCCCAGCGACAAATAGGTCCAGTGATTGATGTCTCGCTCCTTACTTATTTGCTCTCTGGCGTAAATATATTCTTCCACTCTCGACATCAAGGTAACCGAGGATTTGCGCTCCAAGGGATTATCCACGTGGGGAAATTCGACAATAAACACATCTGCCCCTTCACTTTTCCATTCGTAACCGTATTTTATATCGTTGGTGGTTACCCCTTCCCGCATGGGTTGAAACACCAAAACCGCATTTCCGGTTGGCTTGCGTTTTTTCAGTAGCGCTGTGACCTGAATGGTATCAACCATGCCTTCACGAGGCATGACCTCCATCACCACTTGACGGTGAGAGCTGCAACCGGCAACCGTTGCCACAGCAATCACGTACAAAAAGACACTTCTCATTCGACCTATAGCCAGTATATTTTGTAAAAGACTATGTTTTATCATCTCTCTTTTTCTTTTTCGCCCGGTTTTTTTTGACCATGGGCACCAACTTTTCACGTCCAACTGAAGTAGACATCAGTCCCATCTTTACGGTGTATTTCTCGTTTTTTATCTCTTCAATCACCCCACTTAAATTGGTGTCGATGATCTTTACTTGATCGCCAACTTTCAAAGGCTGAGCAAGTAACCGCTTGAGCTGCTTAGACGCTTTTGACGCCTCTTTCTTTTGCTTTTCCTCTTCCTCTACCTGGCTCTTCACACTGGCTTCTTTCATCATTTTCCAAAAACGTCCACCCACGTTGGGTTTGTTGTCTTTGGTTGGGTTCTTCACCCAAGCGTCATTGAGCTGCTTAAAGCGTTTGCCCCACATCAGCACATCACTCTGGTTTTCGTTCATTTTGCGATGCTTCTCCACTTTTTCTTCCAGCTCTGCAATGTTCTTATTCTGGGCCTGTTGGCGTTTACGCATATCCTGAACCTGCTCTTCCAATTGCTCGGCTTTCGACTGCATGCGTTGTTTTTCGTCTTGTAACTCCACCAACAAACTATTGATGGCGTTCACTGAGGCATTCACGCCTTCACGGGCGCGATTGATAATGTCTTTCGGCAAACCAACATTCTCGGCCACCTCAAAGGTATAAGAACTGCCCGGACTACCCAAACGCAAGGTGTACAGTGGACTAAAACGCTCTCTGTGAAAGGCCATGGCCGCATTGATGGCTCCAGGCAACTCCGATGCCAATGCCTTGATGTTGTTAAAGTGAGTGGTAATGATGCCTAAGCATTGTGATTTATGCACTTCACGCAAACAAACAGCGGCCAAACTACTCCCCAAATCGGGATCTGAACCGCTGCCAAACTCATCGATGAGCAACAGCGTATCATCGTCGGAATCCGATAAAAACCTAACCATCTTGGTAATGCGTGAACTATAGGTGGACAACTCATTCTCAATAGACTGGTGGTCGCCTATATCACCCATAATTTGCTTAAAAATACACCACTGAGACTCCGGATGCACAGGAATAGGGATACCGGCTTGCAACAATAGGCTCAGCAGGCCTATGGTCTTTAGCGCAATGGATTTACCCCCGGCATTAGGCCCACTAATCACGATGATGCGGTTTTCTTCGTTGAGCTCTAATGACAAGGGCACGGTTGGCTTCCCCAAAGCATCATTGTGTTGTTTGAGTACCGGGTGAAAGGCCTCTTTACAGCGAATGGTACGTTCTTGAACATCTACTTGAGGGATGACACCACCCATTCGCTCAGCCCATTGGGCCTTGGCGCGCACCACATCTAAATCCACCAATCGTTTATCAAAAGCCATCAATGGTTCTATGTATCCCTGTAAAAACCGACATAGTTCGCGAAGTATTTTCCTAATTTCTCTGCGCTCGTCGTCAATAAGCCGGGTAATGTCGTTGTTGATTTCCACCACCGAGGATGGTTCCACAAACAACACGGTATGCTTGGCGGATGAGCCGTGAAAAATGCCCTTTACGCGATTTTTATAAGCGGGAATAAGAGCGAGTACCCGTCGATTGTCTTTGACGCTTTCGCGAAAATCGGCCAGCATATTATCGGCTTCTAAACTGCGTACCACTTTGTAAAACAATCGATCGGCTTGTTTGCGTTTACCGGACAAAGACCGTCTGATGTCCGCCAATTCTTTTGAAGCGTTTCCTCTCACCTCTCCGCGCTCGTCAATGATTTTATCGATTTCTTTAACAATGACTGGCTCTGGTTGACAGCCAGCAAAATCAGCAAATATGACCGGACACACCTCTTTTCGATTAAAAAAATAGCGATGAACATAGGCGTATGTTTCGGCCAATCCGCGTAATTGTTGGATTTGCTTTTCTTCTAATACAATTTGATTGATGGCGAGCCGACTGAGTATGGTTTTCATTCCGCTACCCACCGACAAAGCAGGCAAGCTTTCACCACGCAAAAAGACCTGTAAGAGTTCATCGGTTCGCTGCCATTCATAGGTCAGCGTCTTTGGATCAGAAGACGGTTTTAATTGGCGAATAATTGTCCTAGCATCCTCAGTGGCACAGTGAGCGACGACCTGCTCCAACACCACATCAAACTCCAGTTCATTGGCAAAATTTTCGGGATAAAGAGCCGTCACTTTCGCTTCATTTTCAATTCGTAAAGGTCGTGACGGCGGTCGAGCATGGTGCGGACACTTCCGCCCGTATGCAGCTCTTTTAAGTTGTCCATATCCACATCAACGATCAGTGTCATTTCGGTATTGGGCGTTGTTTCCGCTTTTACGCCATCGGTAGGAAAAGGGAAATCTGAAGGCGTAAATACCGCCGATTGCGCGTACTGGATATCCATGTTGCGCACTTTCGGCAAGTTCCCCACAGAACCGGCAATGGCTACGTAGCATTCATTTTCAATGGCGCGTGCTTGGGCGCAATTACGCACACGCATATATCCGTTTTGCGTGTCGGTAAGAAAGGGCACAAACAGAATATTCATCCCTTGATCGGCCATCAAGCGTGGCAGCTCGGGAAACTCCACGTCGTAGCAAATGACAATGCCAATTTTACCACAGTCGGTATCAAACACCTTGATGTCGTTACCGGCTGTTACCCCCCACGCACTGCGCTCTGCTGGCGTGATGTGTATTTTGTGGTAGTCTTCATAACTACCGTCGCGTCTACAGAGATAGGTTACGTTTTTGAGTTCACCATTAACCATATGCGGCATACTACCGGTGATGATGTTAATATTATAGCTCACCGCAAACTCCTTAAAAGTATCGAGTAAAGGCTCAGTAAACGAAGCCAGTTTACGAATGGCTTCGGGCTCACCGAGGTGGTTGAACTGCGCCATGAGTGGCGCGTTAAAAAACTCCGGAAAAAGTATAAAGTCGGCTTCATAACTACTTACCGCATCGACAAAAAACTCCAATTGATCGACCAGAGACTCTAAATTGGAATGCGAGCGCATCTGCCACTGAACCAAACCAAGCCGCACCGTAGACTTTGGCTGATTGATGAGGCCTTCGTCTTTTTCGTAATAAATATTCGGCCATTCAAGTAAGGTGGCAAACTCTTTCGATTGTTCGTCACCGGGCAGATAGTTCTTGAGAATCTTTTTCACCTGAAAACCGTTGGCCAACTGAAAGGTAAGCACCGGATCAAACAACTCCTTGTTTTGCACCTTTTCGATGTATTGTCGAGGAGAAAGTGACTTGGCGTGTGTTTTGTAATTCGGTATACGACCACCAGCCATAATCGACTTGAGGTTTAAGTTTTCGCACAGTTCTTTTCTGGCGTCATACAATCGACGTGCTAAGCGCATACCGCGATAATCCGGATGCACAAACACCTCAATACCGTAGAGCACATCGCCATTTTCGTCGTGGGTATCAAAAGAGTCGTTACCAGTAATTTCGTAGTATGAATGGTTGGTGGCAAATTTCTTACTGTTGATGATCAAACTCAAGGCAATGCCCACCACGACACCGTTTACCTCAACGCACAATTGCCCATCGGGAAATACTTTGAGCAGTTTTTCAATGTTCTTTTTCTCCCAATAATCCACATCCTGATGGGGGTATGATTCAATCATGGCCGATTTTAAGTGACTGTAATCGGCCAGTTTTAGATTGCGAAGAATGATTTGTACGTCTTGACTCATTTAGGTTTTAAAATTTAAACAAAGTTAGGTAAAAGTTGGACAGAATATAAGGACCAAACATCAAAAAACAAAATTCTAGTTGACGTAAATAATTAACAACAAAAGCGTGAAAACCCATCAAAAAAATTTGTTGTACGAGTTGTAAAGACCGCTACCTTTGTGTTTTATACCATCAACACACAATCCATCATAGCAATGGAACGTTATTGACATATTAACAGTTCAACACATGCATACACTTTTGCAAATCAACACGGTTTCCGACACTGCAGAACTCATCAATGATGAACCTGTAGAAAAAACCTTGTCTATTTTTGAATTAATCACCAGCGGAGGTGCTGGTGGGATGATTATCATGACCATCCTTTTTGTTCTTAGTATTATTGCCGTTTCCATTTTCATCGAACGCTACAAGGCCATCAAAAAAGCCGGTCAATTGGATGAGAACTTCTTTTTTCAGTTAAAGGAATACGTCTCCGGTGGCCGAATAGACGCTGCTCGCGACTTGTGTCAGGGCAATCCTTCACCCATCGCTCGTATGATGGAAAAAGGCATTACCCGCATTGGTCGCCCTTTAAAAGACATTGCCGCTGCGGTAGAAAACACCGGCAAAATTGAAGTTTACCGCATGGAGAAAAACCTTGCCCTCTTGGCCACCATCTCCGGTGCAGCGCCCATGATCGGGTTTTTAGGAACCGTAATTGGAATGATTTTGGCGTTTCACGAAATGGCCTCTGCCGGTGGACAAATACAAGTCGACATGTTGGCCGAAGGCATTTACACCGCCATGACCACCACTGTAGCCGGACTTACCGTGGGTATTTTGGCCTACCTGGGGTACAATATTCTCGTGAGTAAAGTCGACAAAGTGGTCTACAAAATGGAGGTAAACGCTACCGATTTTCTCGACCTCTTGAATGAACCCGTTTAAATATGGAATTACGAGGAAGAAATAAAGTAAGTGCTGATTTTAGCATGTCGTCGATGACAGACATCGTGTTCTTGTTATTGATATTTTTCATGCTCACCTCAACCCTGGTCACCACCTCTGCCTTGGATTTGGTCTTACCTAAAAGCAAAGCAGAGACGGTGAAAAAACAAGACATAACCGTGAGTATTTCGCGTGATTTGACGTTTAAAGTCAACGACGTGCAAGTGGCTGAACAGCAACTAGAACAGGTAATTTTGAGCAACAGCCGCGGAATCGATCAGCCCGTGGTAATCCTTATGGCCGACGAAAATGTACCCACCGGAAAGGCTGTTTTTGTGATGGATATTGCCTATAGGAATCGGATGAAAATGGTTTTAGCCACCGACCCCAAATAGCATTGACTGGACTAGGATGTTCGAGAGTAATGCTTTCGACCCCGGTAACTATCGGGATGAAAAATCGGAGTTTACTCGAAGTAAATGAACATTTTTCAGATGAGCATTATGCAGCTATCGAACATTAATAGACAGCCATACGGTAAAACATACGATTGATCCAACAAAACCGTTATAACAGCAGCCGAAAATAATTTGATTGAAGAATGAAAATTTTTAAAGACAAAGAACAGCGGAACGCCACCTTGCAGAGCTTGGGGATTCACCTATTGCTGACGCTTTTGTTTTTATTTTTCGGACTGACTTATCTCGATCCAAAGCCAGAGGACGGGATTGCCATTGCCTTTGGTTATGATGCCGATGGCGGTGGGCAAACTGTTGAGGAGCCGATAAGAGAACAAGCACAAACGCAGACGCCAACACAATCTGAGCCGCAAACACAAGAGGTTGTAACCGAGTATACACAGGAATCGGTTGACGCACCAGCCGTAGCGACTAAGAAAAAGAAGGAAGAAAAAAAGCCCGTTGAAGAGAAGAAGGAAGTGGAAGAAAAACCCACTGAAGAGGCGCCTAAAGAAGAAAAGAAACCCACCATTGACGACCGATTGCGAAACATCACTTCCAACCCCAATCCCAACCAAAGCGGAAGTGGTAGCGGAAAAACCCAAGGAGAAGGTACGCAGGGCAGCACCGACGGCAGCGGAACAGAAGGAGGTGCCCAAGGCGGTGGCGGCATTGGCGAATCAGGCAACTACCGCTTGGGAAATCGCCGGGCTTTAAACAAAGTAACACCAAAATACGATTGCAACGAAGAAGGTCGGGTGGTTGTACAAATTCGTGTAAATCAAGACGGCAAAGTGGTTACCGCTACGCCAGGGGTCAATCTCAAAGACATTCGCTCTACCACCACATCTTCATGTTTACTGGAAGATGCCCGTCGTGCCGCAATGGCCACTACCTGGCAAAGCGATCGCAGTGCACCCGACTTACAAGTAGGGCACATCATATATAACTATCGGAAAAATTAGTATGGTGTCTACCGAAGTTACTGCTCGACTCATCCAGCAGTTTACGGCCGGCACCCCCACCGAGGACCAAATGCGGGCCATGCAAAAGCTGGGGCGATTTTTGGCCGAGGAAAGCGATACCATGATGGTACTCAAAGGGAGTGCCGGTACAGGTAAAACCAGCTTGATTAGTGCCATCACAAACGTACTGCCGCAAATGGGCATGAAATACGTCTTACTCGCCCCTACCGGCAGAGCAGCTAAGGTCATGCAGCAATACAGTAAAGCACCTGCACAAACCATTCACCGACACATCTACGTCACCAGAAATTCAGGGGATGGCTTTGCCTATGAACTCAAATACAACCGCAGTAAAAACACCCTTTACATCGTAGACGAGGCATCCATGCTTGGCGTTGACGACGGCATGGGGCGTCAGTCTCTTTTACACGATTTACTGGAGTTTGTAATGATGGGGCACAACAATCGCATTTTGTTGGTAGGCGACCACGCACAACTTCCCCCCGTAGGACAAGAAGAATCCCCGGCACTAAACGAAGAATACCTCAGCCGATCCTTTTCGCTGAGTTTTGACACCATTTATCTTCACAACGTGGTGCGACAAGCACAAGAATCCATCATTTTGCGAAATGCCACTAAGATTCGTGAGCTCATTGAAAGTGAAGCCCCTGATTTCCCTAAGTTAGAAACCGGCAAAGACGTCATACGCATTTCAGACGCCATGCAAAGTCAAGAAGCCTTTGATTCTGCATTTTACAATCCACTGGAAATGGAAAGTGTGGTCTTGCTGCGTTCAAACAAACGCGCCAATCTTTACAACAAAGAATTAAGGGCCCGTGTTATGTGGAAAGAAGAAGAGTTGTCGCCAGGAGATTTATTGATGAATAACAAAAACAACTACTATTGGCTTGACAATAAATCGGAGGCAGGCTTTATTGCTAATGGAGATTTATTAGAAGTCATTCGTCCGGGAAAAGAAATCTTTATGTATGGCCATCGATTTCGTCAGGCCACAGTACGCATGGTCGACTATCCCGACCAAGCGGAGCTGGAATTAATGATCATGTTGGACACCCTTTCTGAAGAAACCCCCACCCTTTCACGCGACAAGCAGAACGCTTTTTTACAGGCCATATGGGACGATGAGCCAGGATTGAGCAAAGGTCAGTTTTGGGCTAAAGTGAAAAAGAACCCCTACTTCAACGCCTTACAAGTCAAGTTTGCCTACGCCATCACCACCCATAAAAGTCAGGGCGGTCAATGGCGACATGTCTTTATCGAGCAACCTTACCTCCCCGACGGCACCATGACCTTAAGCGACCTCCGCTGGCTCTACACCGCCATGACCCGCGCCACGGAGAAGGTGTATTTGCTGGGGTTTGGGGAGGGTTATTTTCAGGGTATGTGAGTTGTGCTCGATCATTTGAAGTGCTTTGTAGTCTTAAAGGCATGAAAGCACAGAGAAAAAAACTTAAAATAATCCAGTATAATTTTCAAATCATCGATCCAACAGATTCAGTCGCAATAAAAGCCAATGATTTTGTACTTGCCCTGCCGCAACCGAAACTTTTGTCGTTTGTGCTGATGCACGCGTGGGGTGCTGGCGCACGCATGGGTTCACGTATGGCAATAATGGCTTGTTGGTATGGTCGGAGGTCGGGAGTCTGGGGTCGGGTTTGCGGATGCATATAACGGCCAATATTTGATTTGTTAAAGCCTTAGGCTTGTATCTGTTTGGAGGTTTGGAGGTTTGGTTTTACGGATGCATGTACTCGACAATTTTTGGCCTTTATATGCATTCGCAACCCATGCCTACGCAGTACTCCATGCGTGCGTAGTACCCCATGCGTGCGAAGCATTACCATTCGTCAACCTCAGACCCCAGACCAAATAATCAAGCCATTCGTGGAAACTCGTGGTATTCATGGCAAATCTTATTTGCAACGCAAATTTTCGTGTCTTTCGTGCTTTTCGTGGTTGATGTGCTGTACATACGGGGTCGCTGCTCACGCACGGAAGCAAGGTCGAAAATATTAATGTTTTGAAAAGGCCAGATTATTATAGCTCTATCACATAAATTTAATGGCTGCTCTATAACGTTCGAGAGCAAGACTTGCGACCCCGATATCTATCGGGGAAAAAAGCGCAGTTTACATCAAGTAAATGAGCATTTTTTAGATGAGCATAACGCAGCTATCAGACGTTATAGACAGCCAGATTACCTCCTGGCGTCGGTGGACTGGAAAAGGATGCTTTACCCAAGCAAACCCCAAAAGAATACAACAAAACACGCAAGACACCTGTAAGTGGTGTTAGAACAACACCCCTCAATCAGGAGAACAAGTACTATTCATATCCAAAACCCTAAGTATTTTCAATTTAATCCGAGGACTAGGGGTCAAGTGTCTGTTTTTTAAAAAGCACCCCAATATTTGGATGGGATGGTTTGTTTTGGTTTTGCGTGGGGTGGTGCATGACGGCACAACAAGTAAAGAAAACAGACGCTAAATTTGACAACTATTGTATTTATATTTGTCAATAACCTTCTTTTTCGTTATCTTTGTATCATGAATTCTATCACAAAAGAAAACCGCCGTGTCATCATTGCATGGTGGAAAAACCGGGAAGAAAATCGGTTTGAAGTATTTTCAAGTTTGAGGGTTTTTTGTAACCATTACCCCCGGTTTAACTATAATACGGTTTCCAATTATTTGTCCAAACAAAAGACCGTCTTCGAGACGGATGAAATCATGATAGAGCGAAAAGTAATTACACAAAAAACTACGGCAGTCAATAAACCGGATTTACCAGTTAGATTGTTTTGGGAATTTGACCACGGTAAAATGGATTGGGTCAAAAGTTACCGCACGGTTATCGCCAGGGTCATTGAGCGGGGAACGGATAAAGACTGGAAAGCGTTGGTCGATTATTATGGAAGAAAAAAAATCATCCATGCACTTAAAAACGAAATTACTTTTTTAAGCGACCATGCCATTGAAAAAGTGGCAGGTACGTTTAAAATAAAACCGGAAGAGTTGAAATGCTACAAACGCAAACAGTCTCGGAAGCAACATTGGCTCTGATTAAGCACTTAATGCTAGACAAACACTTACAGGATTTCTATCTTGTAGGTGGAACGGCTTTAGCACTGCAATTAGGGCATCGTATATCTATTGATATTGATTTATTTACAGGCACTGATTTTGACGCTCTAAAAATGCGTGATTACCTTGTGGATGAACACAAAGCTGAGGTGTCTCATGTTGGAACAAATACTTTTTTGGGATATATAACTGATATTAAGGTTGATCTGATTGCCCATAAATACCCCCTTATCAATCCTGTTGGATCAGTTGATGGAATACGAATGGTGTCGTTAAAAGACATTGCAGCCATGAAGTTTAATGCCATTGTACAAGACGGATCCCGGCTAAAGGACTTTGTGGATGTTTCATGCTTACTCCAACATTTTTCTTTGCAAAGTATGCTTGACGCTTATGAAAAGAAATACGAAGA
>JAIUMB010000065.1 GCA_022565745.1 Cryomorphaceae bacterium
ATTGGCGATGGCATCGACGAAAATGTGATTGTGCCTCTGAATTTTGGCCGATCATTTCTAAATATGCGTCAATTGGGCTCGGCGAATATTGAAATAAAACCCCTTCCCGGAGTCACTGCTGAAGAATTAAAAGGTGAATTGCGTGGTAGGTTTCGCGTTCACCGGAGAATCCCGCCCTCGGGGGAAGACAACTTTGCCATCAACGAGGTAACGCTTTTACAAGAAAGCATTCAAAGTATTTTTTCTGTCCTTACCATTGCCGGCTTATTTATTGGTGGATTTAGTATCCTCGTCGGCGGATTCGGCATCGCCAATATCATGTTCGTCAGTGTACGCGAACGCACGGGTGAAATTGGTATTCAGAAGTCACTAGGGGCCAGAAACAACTTCATCCTCTTTCAGTTTTTATGGGAATCGGTTTTTTTGTGCATCATTGGCGGTTTGGTTGGACTGGGATTGGTTTACTTGGTCATCAACGTGGTCGACAATGCCATAGATTTTGACTTCCGATTAAGCACGGCCAACATCATCCTTGGGATCATAATCAGTGTGTTCATCGGAATAGTCTCAGGATTTGTGCCAGCCCTTACGGCCAGTCGGCTTAAACCCGTAGACGCTATTCGGGCCAATGGCTAAATGGTGGCTATGGCATTAAAAGCTCCCTCACTTCTTCCAGTGGCAATTCTTTCATGCCCTCTACAAACTGATTGATTTCTATAGCAATAAAAGTGAAGTCCACTACCCCGCCGGGCGGTATGGTTTGCAAATCGCTGTCTTTCCAACTAACAAAGATATTTCCACTTCTCCATCCAAAATTGACTTCGGTAAAATAGTCGGCAAAGGTGAGTGTATACGGTAAATTATGAAACCCTTGTCCAACGTCAATATAACCCAATAAAGCATAGTTTTTGTAATCGTCTCCGCTGAGAATACTCCAAGGGTGATCATAGGTAAATCTAAAATCAGGATCATTAAAATCTCCACGCTGCACCCAGTCGGAAGATGTTACCGAAAAGCTTGTGGTTAAGGTTTGAAAGGGGTCTCCTGGCGCACCCTGCTCACCGGTTTCTCCTTGAATACCCTGTTCGCCCTGAGGGCCCTGTGGACCTTCCTCACCCTCACAGGCTGTCAAAAAAACGGTCAATGCAACAATTGCGATGGTTTTTATTCTCATGGTCAAAATTTTTGGTAAATATAAAAAAAGTCCTGCGAGTTGCAGGACTTAAAAGAGGGCGGGATAAAAGGGGCGGGATCCCGACCCTCAATAATCGTTATTTCTGAATGGTCAATTTCTTAACCATACGGTCATTACCGTTACTGATGATCACTTGATACATACCGGAAGCCATGCCTTCGGTTGATATCTCAAGGTTTTGCTCACCAAAAACGCGTTCATTCTTGCTATAAACAACTTGACCGAGTACATTGATCACGCTGATAGACATTTCTTTTTCTTCAGACGTATTCATATTGATGGTAAACTGCTTATTGGCGGGATTAGGGAAAACACGAACATCGGCAAAAGCATTACTTACAGACTTCTCTTCAATATTTTCTACACTTGAAGTCGCATTAGCAATGTTGATGTCATCGATAAACAAGCTGTTTCCGTAGTCAGACACACAGCGGAAACGACAAACCAACTCTGTTTCATTTCCATAAGGTGCAAGAGCAATAACGATCTTACGCCAGTCTGTTTGTGTGGTAGAATGGTCGGGGAAAAAGCGTCCCGTTGTCGCAGAAGCTGTTGCTAAACTTGCACCGCTTGCATCCCACAAAATATCCCAAGTAGCACCACAATCTCTAGATACCTCAAAAGCAAGGTAATCGTTGCTACCAGCATTAAACTGCGCATAGGCATAGTTAAATGACACTATAGAACCCGGCGATGACGTTAAATCAACTTTCGGTACAGTAATGAAGGTGGTTTCACCTGCTTGCTTCACGTAGTAATCAACAAACAATGAGTTTTCTGAGGCCCCAAAACCGCCCAAGCTTCTGCTCAGGTTATTGACAATGGTTTGGTTAATCACAATAACATTGTTCACATCCCCAGAGAAAATAAAGTCTGTTGGAAGCTGGCCTACAGAAGTGCTCTCAAAGTCCTCTTGGACAGGCGTAGCGGCTGTGCCTGTAGGCAAAAGTGGAATATCAATGGCGGGGGTGCTGTTGTTCATGGTGTTGAAATCAAAGCTGCCATTGTTAACATCGTTCAACTCGAAAGAAATGGTGTTGGTTTGACCGCCATTAAGTGTGGTGTTGGGAAAGGTAATGATTTCTGTTGCGTTAGGCGCAAGGCTTCCTGTGTAATTGAAATCTACCGGCGCTCCACCGTTGAGGGTGTAGCTAACAACCGCACTGGTAATGGGTGAGTTACCTTCGTTTTTTAGTCTTACTTTAGGTTCAAAGCTCTCGGCACATAGATCGGATATATCTTGAGTTACATTTTCAAGACCACCATCAACGGCGTTAGAAGGCAGTGGTTGTGGAGCGGAATACGCTGCATTAAAGACTTCTTTAGTCGTTACGTCTTGTACCCAAGCCACTACGGCTATTTCACCATAGTTATAAATGTAACTTGGAATCACCTCGTTCATAGAAAACGTTTGAGCGACACCCACGCTCAGCCCACCGGTGATAGGCGTACCGTTTAAGCCGGGATACATTTTTCTCATAACGCCGTAAAAGTCCTTTTCGTTGGTTGACCCTGGAGGCTCAGGAAAATTAATTTCACGTTCAACCAAGGCTACATGCAATACCAAGTTACCTGTGATGTTTGCCGTACCCAGATTGGTTGCTGATACATTAATACTAATAGAATCAAAGTTGGCAGACAAGCTGTGACTTAAGGTTAAATCCACATCTGTACCTACATTGTAGGCATCATCAATATTTGATTGATTGATTGATCCTGAATTGATAGGCCCCGTTGTACCATCTACCATAACACCTGGTACAGCATTAACGCCATAATACGTTCTGCGACCATTGTTTTCTGTAGGGTTCTGCGCGTTCATGGGGTCAAAACCCGGAAAATTAGCCTGAAACTTCACAGACACGGCTTTGTTGGTGTTGTTGCTCAAAAGCGCATTCATTTGTGGATTGTTCGCAGCACACGGCGGACAAGATGCATTCGAAAATGCTTCGATTAACACCAACTTAGATGGTGTTTGTGCGTAACCCATGGAGCAAACAAGTCCTCCAAGAATTAACGTGTATAGTTTTCTCATAACTTTTACATTTTGGGCCCCTTACGATGCCTGATTAAACATTAGGGGGCTAAAGTAGTAAAAAAGTTGAAAAAATCTTAATATTGATTGAAAAAATATTTGCACACTATACAATGGGTAATAATAAACATTACGAACATTTTAATACCTAAAATGTAATCATTACATACAAACAAGGTCATTAATCAACGTCAAATATTAACATTTAACGGCTTGCTAATACTGCTTTATTTAAAAAAAAAGTGATGTTGGCTGAATGGAACTGGAGTCAACTTTAATTAAAAGTTTGAGGTCACTGTAAGGGTAATGCCATTAGAAGGAGGAACCACACGACAAATACCGCCAACACAGAAAATCCCTTCCATTTGTCGACCGTAATTGAGTTGAAAGCGTGTTGTTTTCAAGGTAAACCCAACACTTCCGAGGGGATAAACGGAGCGTCTGCTGGGATCTGGATTGCCGTAGTTGTAACTGTTTTGAATGGCAAAAAACCACTTGGGTGATACAGAATATTCAAACAACGCCATGGCCCAATCGCCTCTGTCTTGTTGGGTAAACATCCCTTGAAACTCCATACGCAAACTGTGGCGCGGTTTGATTTTGTATAACAATTCCACAACGGCTGCATTGATGTAGACCAATTGTTGAGATTCGGCACCGCCTTCGCGAAGAAGGATTTCTCGATCTGTTACCCCTCTTTCCAAAACTTCTTGGTTATACTCAAAATTGAAGTAACTAAGCGTGGCTTTCCATTTTCGTGAAATGGTTTTTTTAATCTCTACATTAAAGTCTTGAAAGTATTTGATGGGGCCTGGGGTAAAAAAGTCAGCGGTGTATCCTTTGGTTCCGTCCGGACGAGTTATCGGATTTCCATCAGCATCCTCACCAATTACGCGTTCATCCACTAAGGTTTTATCCAAACTGTAAGCATCACTAAAATTAATCGCTAAGGTGGTTCCGTATCTTCCACCCAGCAGAGATTTCTTTTTGAAGGTGTAGGTAAATTCGGCTTGACGAGCAATTTCACCTGTTGGCTGCACGGCATAGGGATATAGAGCGGGTAGTGTGTACGTGTGCAGTTTTGTGGTTGGTGGCAGGAAATTAATCTGCGCATCGATGAGCCCTGCATCTCGTTGGGAACGAAAACTCATATCGTCTAGTCTTTTAAAGGCAACCATAACTCCGAGTCGAGGTCTAGAATATGTTAAGGTTGAAAGGAGTCCATTACCCGATTTGAAAATATAGTTGTTGTCGGCAGAGGGGTCATTGATTTTATAAACCCCTTCAGTACTCCAAGCAAACCCGCCGTTTTGCAAAAGAAAACGGCCTCCATAAGCGCCTACATTTTCCGGGAGATTGAGAAATGGGTCATTGGCTTGTTCAAACTTACTCACAAAACTTGCTCCGGTAGTGATTAACCAGCTAGATTGAGACAGGCCATTAAAGGCTTCGTTCCAATTGAATTCAGCATCTGCGCCTCTAACTATACCTTCGGCTGTTTCAAAGTATAATCTTTGACGACCAACAACACCTTTTAAATAAAGGCCTTTAACGGGGGAGTATCTAAGTCGTACGCCATCTAAAGCGTTGTCAAGACCTAGACCGCGCTCTTCAAATGCGCGCAACAACATACCACTTCCAAACTGCTCGTAATAATTACCTACGGTAATGTCGAGTCCATCTTTTTTAAACCGTGCGTATCGAAAGGGAATGCCTTGGCCGCGAAAACCTTCTGGGAGACCAAGCAAATTATTTTGATAATTTTCGTATCGCAATCCCGCTTCAAAGTTGCCATTTGTATAGACCAAATTTGTAAATCCCGCAGCGAGAAATCGCTCATCGGGAAAGAATTCTCCAGAGGGATCAATTTCCGGATCTCTAAAATACAACTGGAAATCACTTTGAAAATTTCCGTGTATTTCACCAGCTTCCCCAAACAAACCTTTGTTGGTAGATCCACCTCCAGAGATTTCGGGTGATGTTCCTGCTGGGTTCTGAGCAAAGGTGAATACCGCCGAACAAGTAAAAAGTCCAGCCAATACATAGTGTTTCACAAAGACAATTCTTTCAAGGGTTTAGTCTAAAGGCTCTCCACGGGTTAGTTTTACGACCAAATCATATAGTATGTCTTCGTCTCCTGGCACATATCCGTTGTGCTGCCATACAACTTCGCCTTTGCCATTTAGCAAAAACGTATGCGGTGGGTTGTTGACATTCATGGCTCTGCGCAGGTCACTATTTTCGTCGAGATACACCTCGTATTCCCAGCCTTGTCCTAAAACAAATGGGCGGACACGAGCGGCATTTCTCGCATCATCAATAGAGACGGCAATCAGTTTTACACCTGTTTCTTCTACCCACTCATCGTAGTAGTCATTGATGGCGTTGAGTTCCGTGATACAAGGTTTGCACCATGTCGCCCAAAAGCTGATGATAATGGGTTTTCCATCATTCTGAAAATCTTCGCTGCTGATGGTGTTGCCTTTTACATCTTTTACAGTGACATTGGGAAGTTTGCTAAAGTTTCCATCTTGAGCATGGATATTAGCAACAAAAAATAATGCAATAAGGGAATATGAAAATTTGTTCATGTTAGAAAGGTTAGGTTATGGCTTTTGTACGTTCCACTTTTTAGTTACAAATTCATTGCCATTTTGAATTTTTATCAAATACATGCCATTGCTAAGCTTGTCTGTAGACAAATGCACATTAGATGCCTCTCCGGCGTAAACCGTTGATTGAACTTGATGCACCACTTTTCCGTCGGTTGACAAAACCTCGATGTTCACCAATCCATTTTGCTGAGGCACAAAAGTCAAAATGCTGTGATCATTCGCTGGATTTGGATAAAGTTTGATGTTGTTTTCAAGCGTTGAGAAGGATTCATTAGACAAAAACTCATTGGCATAAGCCGCTTGTAACACATCTCTATTGCTTCTATTTTGGACGATGACGACTATCTCAACTCGATCGTTCCACAAGTTAGTTGTGTTGGGTGTTACAACGCCATTTTGGTTTAGAAGGGTTACGGTTTCGTCGAAGGAAATGGTTGTGCCTGTATTGAAGTTTAACACACGCATCCCTATGTCGTCTGGCATAACGGCACGGGTGATGTGCTTATAGTTTACATCACCATTTTGGGCATTACTGAAGGTGTAGTCTTTATTGAGTACAAATACATTTAGTCTAATGTTTTGACCAGAAAAATTCGAAAACGCCTCAATTTCACCTTTAACATTGATCTCAATATTGTTGCCGCTGGCTGTTTGGGTAAACTCATCAATTTTGATGGTCACGAAAGCTGGGGTGCTCGCCGCATCATCAACAATGTCGGCAAAGTAATCTTGGGCATCAGTCCAACTTTGCAAAGTGGCTTGAGAATAGTCAACCCACTGCCCTTGCACGTACATCCTTGGAGCAGAATTGGCATTATATAAGCCTCTTCGACCAGCGGTATAAGAATTAATGCTTGGGTCACCAGGCGCAGGGATGGGCACCTGATTCTTAGCAATGGTGCGCTTTGAGCCCGGAACGTTAAAGTTGAGCTGCGGAAGTATGTGGGCATATACGTTCGTATTCCAGGTGGCGCAAGGGCCGCACGTACTACTGCTAAACATTTCCGCAAATACGGTCATATCTACCGACGTTGACGTTCTGGCTAAATTATGCGAGAGGATCTGGGCGCTTTCTTCTTCGCCTACTTTTATGCCATTTACTTTCTTGAGTAAAAACAACAACGACACATCATCTTCGGTATTGGGTACTTCAAGATTGTCAAACCTCAAGCGTTTTTGCTCCCCTTTTTTCAGGTTTAAACGATCAAAGGTCTTGTTCCAAACCAATATTTTATTGTCATAAGTAACGGCAAACGATATTTCCAAAGAATCAATAAGGTCTTCTTTCTTATTTACAATGTCGATATAAACCGGATTGGCCCTATCGTAAGCCAAGGCATTGACAGGAAACTGATGGGCAATTTCTACCGATAAATCACGCTCAGCAAACTCTTGTGCATTTAGTCCTAAAACAAACGTTATCAGTACAGTCAGCATAAATACTTTCTTCATGGTGTGAGGTTGTTAATGGTTATTCTCTATTTACAAATCAATTAAGATGGTTTGGCATGCGCTTTGACACTTAATCAAAGTGTAAAATTACACGTTTTTAGACAATAGACAAGTCAATTAAAAAAATTTTTGTATTTTTGTCCGCAACTCTACTAACTAATACCAAATTGTATGATGAAACGTTTTACTATATTTTTACTGATATTGCCACTGTTCATGAGCGCTCAATCACTTGAGATTGTATCATTTGATTCGGTGGTTTACGGTCACGCACTCAATGATCTTGACATCTACGGCAACGCTTCTATAAGAAACAATGCTTCTCAAGATATTGAAGTAATGGTGACGCGAAGTGTTGATACGTCCAACACACTTACCCAATCCAATGCCATTTGCTGGGGTATGTGTTTTGCTCCGGAAGTGGATACCAGTCCAATTCCCATCACCATCAATGCCGGCATGACCAATTCCAATGATTTTAATGGTCATGTTTATCCGCCTATGGATGGCACGCCGCGTACAGGGTCTATAACTTATACTTTCTTTGACAAAAACAATCCGAGTGATCAGGTATCCATGACGGTTACTTACATTACCACTCAAGATTTTTCTGTTAATGAAAAGAAGAATGAAAAAATCCGCTTGAAAGTGTATCCAAATCCTGCGAAAGACGTTGTTTACATCGATATGCACCAAATTAATTCCAACGATGTGCGCCTTGTCGTCAATGATGTTATTGGAAACACCATTATGGAAAAACAAATTTCAGGTTACAGCAATCGCGAATCGGTTGATATTCACAATTTGCGCTCTGGCTACTATTTCTTCAACCTTTATGTAGACGGAAGCCTTTTGGGTACAAAACGCGTACATGTGGTTCAGTAACCCTTACTTTCACAATATTTTGAGCACTTAAGTTAAAAACTTAAGTGCTTTTTTTTATTTTTACACCAAATAAAATTGACATGCCTCAATACGAATACCATTACAATGAACAAAGAATTCCGTTTTTGGTAAGACTAATTGTATCCACCTTAAGTGTATTCTTTGCTGCTTACATCCTTAACGGTGTTGATGTTCCTAAATTTACTACGGCCATCTGGATTGCCTTGGCCATCGGTCTGCTCAATTTGTTTGTTCGACCCATTCTGATCTTTCTTACCCTGCCTGCTACTCTAATAACTTTTGGTTTATTTCTATTTGTCATCAATGCCGTGGTGGTTTTGATGGCGGCATCTTTGGTCAAAAACTTTGAAGTGCATAGTTTTGGCTGGGCCCTTCTGTTTTCTCTTCTCGTATCCCTGTTTAACGGATTGATGCTAGCCATTGGAGGCTATAAAAAAACCAATATCAATCGTTGATGATTAACAAATGTGCCTTTATACCTATTTTATTTAGATGCAAACCATCCAAAAGGGAGAACCCATCATCTTGCTTACCGGCTCAAATCTGGGCGAATCATTAGAAATCTTAGCTCATGCCAAGGAAAAACTAGACGCCATATTTAATACTTCCTGCCTAGCGTCTGCTGTGTTTGCCTCTCCTCCATGGGGCTTTGAAGCCAAAAACGATTTTTACAATCAAGCCCTGGTCTATGACAATCATTCAACATCCTTATCACCACTGGCGTTGATGGATGAAATTCTTAGCATTGAAGCTTCTTGCGGGCGCCTCAGAAACAATAGCAAAAACTACCAATCGCGAACTTTGGATATCGACATTATTGTTATTGGCAAACGCATAATCAATCACCCCACACTTACCGTTCCCCATCCCAGACTTCAGGAAAGGCGCTTTGTATTGGAGCCCATATGTGATGTTGTACCAAAGATGGTGCACCCAACCACAGGTTTAACCTTTATCGAACTACTGGAAAAATGTACAGATGATTCCGTGGTAAAGAAATTAGACCGACAACCTTTATAAAATATCGAGCGGTTTCGGAATGATTCCCCGCTTCAAAAGGTAGTGAACGCGAATACTCAAGTCGGTCATAACTATCTTAACACTACACGTGCGTTCGATGTCAGCAACGGCACTGTCAAGTTCATTCATTATCAACCAAGCATTTTCAGGGTTAATGATCTTAGAAAAATTGACCATTTTAAAATCGGTATTGGCGAAAATGGGATTCTCTGTTGATGTTCGAAAATTACTCAACACCGCTTGTCGGATGGTTTGCAGAGAAAATTGTAGAAATGCAATCGTAAATGCTCGGCTTTTTTTACTCAAATCCTCTGACAGCTTAATGATTTCTGGCATATTCACCGAGTAACTTACCCGCATCCACAAAGTAAAATATGTTGCCAATTCTGTAAGCGAATCCGATTGAGCAGCCAACTCTAAAGCATCACTAAGGTTACCTTCAGCCAGTTGTGCCAACACCTCGGGATTGCCAACACCTTTAGCTTCCAAGGCTTTGCGAACCTCCTCCTCGGTCAAACGAGGAAAGTAAACCGATTGCATTCGACTGGTTATGGTGGGCAACAACAGACCATAGCGTTCAGAAACCATGATGATGACCGTCTTATCTTCAGGTTCTTCTATGTTTTTAAGAAGCTTATTGGCTGTCTCTGTGTTGAGTAACTCAGGCAACCAAATAAAAACAACTTTGTATCCGCCATAAAAGGATTTATAACTGAGCTTTTCGTTGATATACGCCGCTTCTTTAACACGGATTTGCATCGTTTTTTGCTCGGCATTGATGAAGCGCTTCCAATCGCCAAAGGATAAATATGGGTTGGCCATAACCGCTTCACGCCATGTCTTGATAAATTCTTCACTTAAACCATCCAAATCATTGCTCTTGTCAATATAGGTTGGAAAGATAAAATGCACATCTGGGTGGGTAAGCTTAGCCATCTGCTTGCAAGAAGCACAGGTCATACAGGCGCCTTTCTCTGAAGGTTGCTCGCAAAGCAGCAGGGCAACATACGCCATGGCCACAGTGAATTTTCCATTTCCAGATGGACCATAAAACAACTGTGCATGACTGTTTCTCCCGTCGAAAAACGATTGGATAATCAGGCCTTTTTCCTTGGCGTGGAAAGTGTTGTAATCAAAAGCAATCATCAGCGCGAAGATACAATAACAGTGAAGACTTTTCTCTGGAAAAGTAAAATCGTCCTACCTTTGTCGAATGGAAAACAATCAACCCATCATCGCCATTGCCACGCCATCTGGTATGGGGGCCATTGCCGTATTGCGTCTCTCGGGTAAAGGCGTTATTGACATCGTCGACGGCGTCTTTCACGGTAAAAAATCACTTTCGCAGCAAAAGGGTTATACCGTGCATTTCGGTGAAATCAAAGACGGTGATCAGGTGATGGATGAAGTATTGGTCACATTGTTTCGAGCACCAAAATCTTTCACCGGCGAGGATGTGGTGGAAATATCTTGTCATGGCTCCACCTATATCCAACAGCGCCTACTCCACTTATTTATTGAAAAAGGTGTGCGCATGGCTGAGCCCGGTGAATTTACCATGCGTGGTTTTTTCAACGGAAAAATGGATTTGAGTCAGGCCGAAGCCGTAGCCGATCTCATCCATGCCGAAAGCGAAGCCTCAGCAAAAGTCGCACTACAACAAATGCGTGGCGGATTTAGCGAAGAACTGGCCGGATTGCGCGAGCAGCTGATCAACTTTGCATCGTTGATTGAGCTCGAACTCGATTTTTCTGAAGAGGATGTGGCCTTTGCAGATCGTGATCAACTCCATCAATTACTGGACAATATTGTCAAAGTTGTTCGCTCACTCAGTGAAAGTTTTCGCTTGGGCAATGTCATTAAAAACGGCATCCCGGTAGCCATTGTAGGCGCCCCCAATGCCGGGAAATCTACCTTGCTCAACGCCTTGCTCAAAGAAGAACGTGCCATTGTAAGCGAAATCGCCGGTACCACCCGCGACACCATTGAAGACGAAATTCAGTTGGGCGGACTCACCTACCGCTTTATCGATACCGCGGGGATTCGTGAGACCCAAGACACCATTGAAAGCATAGGCATTAAAAAGGCCTACGAAAAAATCGATTTGGCCCATATCGTGTTATTTCTATTCGATGCCCGATTGCCTTTGGAAGATATCAAACGCGACTACAACGACATCAAAGGACGGTGTAAGCACAAAACATTGATTGTACTGGCCAATAAGTCTGACCTTCACGAAGTGGAGAAGCCCGCGTTTATCGAACACCCCTTTATAAATATGTCGGCCGCTACTGGAACCGGCACCGACGAAGTCCTCCGCGCCCTAACCAACGCCGTTGAAACCAATGCGTTGTCCAACAACGAAGTGGTGGTCACCAACGCCCGTCACTTTCAGAACTTGGAACAGACCTTAGCAGTCATAAACCGCATAAAAGAGGGTCTAAGCAACGGCATCAGTGGAGATTTTCTCGCCCAAGATGTGCGTGAGGCATTGCGTTATCTCGGCAACATCACCGGTGCAATTGAAATTGACCGCGATATACTGGGAACGATTTTTGGGAAGTTTTGTATCGGAAAATAAACACGCATGCGCTTAACCATACTAGCCCTTTTTCTTTTTTTCTGCGTAAACGAAACGCTTGCACAGCGCATTTTCGACGACGCCGGGCGGTTGGTTGGTCGGGTAGACAACAACCGCTATCTCGATGCCTCGGGGCGTTTGATGGGCCGGGTTGACAACAACCGAGTGCTGGACGCATCTGGGCGCATGCTGGGCCGCATGGAAGACAACCGACTGATGGACGCATCCGGTCGATTGATAGGCCGCACCGATGGCAATCGCTTACACGATCAATCCGGGCGCTTAATTGGCCGGATTGATGGACAAAGAATTTTAGATGCTTCCGGCAGACTCACCGGCCGCTATGAAGGCCTCACACAACAAGAAGTGGTCTTGTTTTTTTACTATTATCGCTGACGATTTTTCCCCAAATACCAATACATATTACGGGAATGTTAATGGTTTATACCCCTGATTTTTAAATACATAAACGCGCCAACACATATTGTTATCTATTTTAATCATTCCATTCTTACAGGTGCTTAACACAAAGGAAACACCGCAGCCCTATTGTTAACCTTCTCATAAAACCCGTTTACATTGGGGTAATACCATCTGGGTAGTTTTGCAGC
>JAIUMB010000066.1 GCA_022565745.1 Cryomorphaceae bacterium
CATTCCAACAAAAAACACTGGAATACGGTGTACACCCAACGTGTTCCTCAGAAAGAACTAAAAGCCTGGATTGATCATTCTTATGATTTGGTTTTTGCCAAATTGCCGAAGAGGTTAAGACGATGACCCACGAATGTATAGGCAGTAGACGTATCAGTATGTTAACGGCTTAGTTGAAGTCAATGTCTTTTTGACGATGACGATGACGATGACGAAGACCCACGAATGTATAGGCAGTAGACGTTTCAGTATGTTAACGGCTTAGTTGAAGTCAATGTCATAGTCAATGTCAATGTCTTTTTGACGATGACAATGACTTCAGTGAATGGTTAACGTACTGATAGTGTTAGTAGATTATACAAGCAAACCCATACAAATGCGAATGAATATATATATTATCTTCGCGCAGTCTTAGTCTTAGTCTTAGTCTTAGTCTTAGTCTTAGTCTTAGTCTTAGTCTTAGTCTAAATTAAACAAAACACATGACTTTTTTGAATCGATATATCCCCCCATTTAAAATCTTTGATGCCTTTAGTGCCTTTCGGGTGATTGCTTTTTTTGAAGGCAGTTCCTATTTGCTACTGTTATTTACCATGCTGCTGAAATACCGATTTAACATGCCTGAACCCAATATGGTGGTCGGCATGGCGCATGGTGTGTTGTTTATTGCCTACGTGATATTACTGCTCTTTGCAGCCCGACAATTGCGATGGAAATTGGGTAAAATGGCCTTTGCCTTTGTGTTGTCATTGGTGCCTTTTGGCACATTTTACGGCGAAGGACATGTGTGGAATGAAGAATGACGGTTCTGAAATGGCGGTTTGATTACTCTACGGTCATCACAAAATTTATAAGCAACTTATCAGCGGTAACTGTTAAGTCGACTAAACAAGTCGATATAGAGATAAAACATCGGTCCTCGCAACACATCGACCATATAATAATTGCTGCGGGGAACATATTGGTGTAAATAGCCCAACTCCACCCGAGCCCAGTCCCAAAAGCGATAACCCAATCCGGCGTAATTGCGACTTTGCGTCAAGTGATTGGTGCCGGCAAAGTCACCGCCAAATTCTACATGAACTTCCGAATAAATATTGATGTATAATGTTTTGTTTACATAAAAGTAATCGTGATTCAAGGGAATACGGGATCTTATTCGATACCTTACTCTAAAGTTTTGATGAATTTCCGGATTGTCTATGCCCCGCCAACGCGATTCCATACGAATGCGATGCGTAAAGTTGAATCGGCCATAATAGGCGTTGTTATTAATCTGCAAGGTTGATCGTAGTTCGCGCTCTGTATTGGCAGGAAAATCATCTTCTACAGTAAGTCTGCTTACTGTGTTCGCTAAACCTAAAGGCGATATACTCACACGTGTAAGTTTGGCAAACTGATACCCCACCCAGGGTCTAAAGCTCACGCGAAGAGGGTTTTCGTATATGTTTTGCTCACCCGGGTCGCTCTGTCTACGGTACACCACATCCATGTCCCAGTTCCATTTTGAACCTTCATAAAAGAAGTCTGAAAAATTCCATTTTGTGTATAAAACTTGGTTTTCATTAATCTCACTTTCTCCCTCTTCAAACTGCGCATTTAACTGATTACACAGAACATGTAAAAGAGTCAAAAAAAGCAATTTAATGTTTTGTCTCAAAACGTTTTTATCTTCTATATTCGGTTCTGCTCAAGATATCCATAAACAAATAAAACATAGGCCCTCTACTTAGGTCAATTTGAACATTGTTACCTCTTGTGTTATATTGGTGTAAATATCCCAATTCTATCCGCGCCCAATCCCAAAAACGATAACCTATTCCAATAAAATTTCTATTTTGACTAAAATAATTTGTGCCGTAATCATTACCAAATTCCACATGAATTTCTGAGTACTGGCTAATATACCATGTCTTATTTGTATAAAAATAATCTGTGTTTAACGGGATTCTGGTCCTCATTCTATAACGAAAACGGTAGTTGTGTGCAGCTCTGTTAAGAGAAGAACCCTCACTTGTCCAATTTGAATTATCTATTCCCCGCCATCGAGACTCAAACCTCAATCTATGTGTAAAATTAAATCTACCATAAAAAGCATAATTGTTTATTTGAAGCGTTGTTCTTAATTCTCTCTCAAGTGGGTTGTTTAAAGCGCCTTCGAGTGGATACCGTGGAGTAGAATTAAACATACCAATCGGATTAAAGCTCAGCCTGGTCAACTTTGTGAACTGATACGCGATCCAAGGCCTAACACTCATTCTTAGTGGGTTTGACCAAAAATCAGTTTGACCTAATTCACTTTGTCGACGATACACAACATCAAGCTCCCAAACCCATTTAGTCGAATCATTAAAAAAGTCTGCAATTGTATATTTGGTATACATGATGCGATTATCTAAAAACTCTCTTTCTTGTGCACTGATGTTTTCTGATAACACAAACACCATTGTAACTATAAAAAAGTATTTTAACGCACTTGAATTCACTTTATGTGTTAAATTCATAATTATAATCCTAATAATCGTTTAATTCTAGCAGGCACATTCTCTCTTCTCAATCTTCTATCAAGCCTTCTTACATCTTGATTATCTTCGGGGTAATCAACCAATTCATTAAGTCGCTTTCTAAGCGCCACAATCTCTTCGACCTTTATTCGAATATCACCTCCGGAACGATACAATTTTAACTCATCTACCAAATGAGGTAACAAAACTTTTACCCCTTTTGAGTATATGTTTGTCAATATCTTGGATTCCATCTTTCTTTCAAAAAAGGGGTTTTCCGTATAAATCGTAAAATTTGAATCAAGTTGCTCCGGCATCAAATCAATTTCTGAAAGCACAGGGAATACGTCAATTAAAGCATTCATCATGTCTAAAAGTTGCTTTCCTATTTTCAATTTTTCTTCAAAATCCTCTTCGCCGGAATACTTGGTCAATAGCTCGTCTTTTTTGTTATCAACAAAGCGCTCGTAAAGTGCTAGTTGAAGCGGACTGGCTTGTTTTGTTTTATCTTTTGTAAATAACATTTCTACATCCATGGGGTCTATTATGGTCTCGACTGTATCATTTAACGCTTCGACATTTCCGTATATAGACGACAACTTCCTAAAAGTCTTTATAAGTGCCAAGTCCATTTCGTATATTTTCTGTTCTTTTTGGCGTTCAACAATTACGCCTTCCACGTTCTTCAATTTATCGTTGAGCTGATCATCTAAATCTCTTAAAAACTTGTAGATATTATCCACCAAATCGTCTGGCGAGTCCACATAATAATCTGACTGGAAAACGAGTATTTTCTTTTTACCGTCGACAGTGTACTCTAATGTATCCGCCTCATTTAATCCCGGCACGCCTTTACTGTAGTAGCTATCTCTATATGTAAACTGAAATTCTCCCTCATTGATTTTTTTAATAACTTCTTTACTTCTTTCAACCTTGTCTTGTGCCAAACGAACGAATGCATAACCCTTTGCCAGGAGTGTATCGGTTCTTCGGTTGATGTCAAAAGTGGGGTTATCGAGTAAGGTATCCACATGCTTCGACATGTTGTCGAGCAGTGGCTTCATAACATCGATGATGGAGTCTTCATTTTCCGGATAAACATATTCAAAGCGTCTGGTAAAATTGATGGTAGGAGGAGTAGGGTCAGCGACGGCACCAATCACCGATTTCTTCGCATCAAACACTTTTAATACCTCCTCAAGAAATGCGTTGCCATCTTCTTGTGAACGGCGTCTTATATCATTGCGGCGATAGCCGTTGTCGAACAACACACCGAATCCCTTTTCACCCAGTTTAAAATTTAAGCTCTCTGTTTTTGAAAGCAATCCAACCAATCGATCTTTTGCATCAATAAAAGACACGGAAGCAACCGTATCACTTTTGCCTTCATTGAATTCAATCTTTATAAGATCTGTGAGAATGCCATCTGAATAATTTCTCTCTTCTATAACGGTGATACTGTCTCTGGTATAACGCATTTTCCAAAGGCCATCCATAAATCCATTATCACTAAACTTACCAGTGATGGTGAGCGGCTCACCATTTACTTTCATATCATAGCTGAAGTTACCTGAAGCTATGCCATCTACAAAATTTAGTCTTGAATTAACCGAACTCCCTTGTGGTTTATTATCCACCACTTGCACGCGTTTGGTTTGCCATACCCCATTTGCTTTACCGTTTACATAAGATCCGGAAATCTTTAGTTGCATTCCGTTTAAAGTTGACTCAAGATTGAGGTTTCTAATTCTATTTAGAGTTACAGTGTAATAACTTTGCTCATACTCCCAATTACCTCTCTTCACACCTCTTCGAAAGTTCCCTTGAATCGAAACTTTTTTTACGTTAAGAACATTCTCCTCTTGATATAGGTCTGATAAAAACTTAAACTCGCCTTGAAGTTGAACAGAGTCTTCTGAAATTTGATAAAAAGCATATGTTGCGTTTCCTTTTACTGTATCCATCACAGTAAATTCACCGTTGTAGAATTGCAATTGCTGTGCATTAATCACCTGAACCGAAGCAAAAATGCATAGCAACAACAGCCACTTGCCTTTTAATTTACCGTAAATTGTTGTGTTGAACTGAATCATATTTTTTTGTTTGGTGGTTAACACCTATTCCTACGTCAGGTAGAATACATGCAATGTATACAAGATAGCTTTGTACTATCTCCTCGGTGTTGCATTAAAATTTTCTCAATGGCCTGAAAAGCAAATATCCAAATTCTATACTGAATGTTTGCATCATACCCATATCACCTACACCTGTCTCTGGGTGCAAAGAGTTAAATCGTTTCATCATTCCCAAATACCCTCTTAACCTTAGATAGTAATTTGACCTCTCCCAACTTAACCCAAATGAAAACCCAAAATCAAAAGGTGTGAGATCGTCTAACTCATACCTAAAAACATCTTCAATATCACCATATTCGTTGTTTGCACGACCACCGGTGTAAATTGATATTTGTGTTCCTAAAAATATTCGCCAATCAAAATCACGAAGTACAGGCAATTCATAGGCAACAAGTATGGGAATATTGATTTGACTCAGGGTAAAGTTGATGTCGTGCTTTTCATGACTAAATCCAACTTGTCCAAAATTAATACCACTGACCAAAAATGCGCGTTCAAGAATGGGGTAATAGCCTTCCAAACCCAGACTCCAACCACTACGTATACCTAATTCCCTGTAGTGGTTACTAAAGTGTAAGCTCGACTGATTTAATCCACCAACAATCATCAAATCATCATAAAAATAAGGGAGATTGTCGAGCTTGTGTTTTTCAATAAATCGATCAACAAACGTTTCTTTCTTGATGGTGTCCTCATCGGCATACAACACTTCGCTGTATGAGTGGCTATGGTGATTGATAGACTGATCGTTTAACCGCAGCTGAGCAATGAGTGTTGTTTGTGTCATTTGCATCATTAAAAACAGTGCAAAAACACTTCTAAGAAATTTGATTTTGTATTTTAAAATCATTGAGTTGATTACATTACTACTTTTGATTACAATGGCTTATCATTTCTCCACATGCCCTTTATTTTCACATTACCATCTGGATCAAAGAGGGTTCCCTCACCGTTTCTTTTGTTGTTCTTGAATGTACCTTCATATCTCTCGCCACTTTTCCAATAGTAGATGCCTTCGCCTTCAATTTCTCCTTCATGAAACTCCCCAACATATCTATCCCCTTCAAACCACTCATAAGAACCTTCTCCGTGTCGAAGATTGTCTTTCCACTCCCCGCGATAAATGTTGCCATTGCTCCAGATACCCACCCCATTTCCATTTTATTTAAAGTAAATGGACCTTGATATGTTTCTCTTGATTGGGCATTGACAATACCACCCAGAATGAGTAAAAAAAATAAAGCCCAAATGGATTTCCTCATATTATTTTCTGAGTATTTAGAAGTATCCGTAAAATAAATGGCAAATCTACAAAAAAAATAGCATACAAGCGCTGTCTCAAATCATTAAAGAAATGCCAACCATCAAACCCCATAAACCGCACGCCACTGCACTGCCAAATATTCAGGCGTAAACATCTCGCGGCGTGATCGCGCAATCTCCGCCATTTGCGCCCGCAGCGTTGCGTCGTTGGCAAGTCTTTGGTAGGCTTCGGTCATGGCGTCTACGTCGAGGGGATTGACGTAAATTGCGGCGTCGCCGGAAACTTCGCGCAAACAGGGTGAATTCCCGGCCAAAACCGGTACGCCACTAAACATGGCCTCCACCATGGGTATTCCAAATCCTTCAGACTGTGAAGGGTAACATACAAAGTGTGCATTGCGCATAACCTCCGCCAGTCCAGACATATCCGGCTGAATGTAAACCACCTTTCCCTGGCGTTCCAGCGCTTCAAACCGTTCGCCTATTTGTTTGAAATATGCCGTTTTCCGTCCCACCACCACCAATGGCAAGTCGCTTACCGCCACCGCTTCGAGCAATTCCTTTAGGTGTTTGCGCTCTTCAATGGTGCCCACGTACAGCGCATAGGCTTCCGGAAGGCTGCCTACATTGATTGATGAAACAATGCGAAAGGCTGGGTGACAGCTTTGGTAAATCACCCGAATTTTATCCGTCTTCACCTGGTAAAATCGCACCAAATCGTCGGCTGTTTCTTGCGAAATCGCCACAATCACATCGGCAACGGCAACGGCGTGTTGGACTTTTCTCCTATGAATGATGCGATCCGCACGCTTGTACCAGCGGGGAAATTTTTCAAAAATCAAGTCGTGAATGGTTACCACTTTTTTGCCGTTCCAGCGACCAATACCCGACGGCAAAGAAGCCGACATACCGTGAAATACGTCAACGTCCCGGCGGCGCAGTTCGGAAAGCATTCCAAAACTGCGCCACCAAGACGGTGAGATCTTGCCAAAGCCCCTCTGCGGCATCACCACTTCGGTGCGCTCCCAGTCGGAAGCAAAATTGGCGTAATCCGCTTTTTTGGTAGGGGTAAACAAACACAAAGGCACTTCGGGAAAGTGACTGTGGCACAGCCGCAGATGGTCGCGACTGTAGTTGCCCAGTCCCGAATGGTTGTTGAAAGCGCGCTTTGCGTCGAACCCAATCATAATCGAATGCCCTTAGGCGCTTACATTGTATTGTCGAAGGGCATCGTTCAGAGACGTCTTCTTATCGGTGCTCTCCTTGCGCTTCCCGATGATCAATGCACAGCTCACGCTGAAATCGCCTGCGGGAAACGACTTTACATAAGACCCCGGAATGACCACGGAACGCGCCGGGATGTTTGCCTTGTGTTCCACCGGTTCATCACCGCTAACATCGATGATTTTGGTGGAGGCGGTCAACACCACATTGGCGCCCAAAACGGCTTCTTTTTCCACGTGAACACCCTCCACTACAATGCATCTGGACCCAACAAATACGTTGTCTTCGATGATGACCGGCGCGGCTTGCACGGGTTCTAACACACCGCCAATGCCGACACCGCCAGACAAATGAACGTTTTTGCCAATCTGCGCACAGCTCCCCACCGTTGCCCATGTGTCGACCATGGTGCCGCTATCTACATACGCCCCAATGTTGATGTAAGACGGCATCATAATAACGTCTTTGTTGACAAATGCACCATATCGGGCAATGGCGTGAGGCACCACGCGAACGCCCGCTTCGGCATAATTGGATTTTAATTTTATTTTATCGTGAAATTCAAAAGGGCCAACTTTGATTGTTTCCATCTTGGTGATGGGGAAATACAAAATAACGGCTTTTTTCACCCATTCGTTGACTTTCCATCCGTCTTCTGTAGGCTCTGCTACACGCAATTTACCGGCATCAAGTGCCTCAACGACCGACTCAATTGCGTCGCGCGTCAACTGATCTTCTAATTTTTCTCTATTCTCCCAGGCTTGTTCAATAAGCGGTTGCAAACTGTCGTACATGTTCTAAATTTTGGATTGTTATCAAGTGCAAAAGTAATGGTTTTTGATGAAGGTGCGGTGGGAATTAAGTGATGGTTGTATTGGCGTGTTTTTTAGTTTTTGACTGCCTGAATAAGGTTGTCCGTTTTCTGCACATACATGCCATTAGATAGAACAAAATGAATATTGGCCTTTATATGCATTCGCAAAACCATGCGCGCGTAGCGTCCCATGCCTGTGTAGCAGCCCACGCGTACGAAGTACCCCATGCCAGCTAAGCTTATTGGCCTTTATATGCATAAAGTGAACCGTGCTCCCGTGCTCCCCTGCCCCATTTCGCGCATAGCACAGTACCCGACTACACATCAAACCACATCCTGCGTTTTCCCTCGCGTAAGTATTGTCTGGCGTGACGAAAAAACGCCAATATGAGATAAATAACTAAGGGCGAACCAAAGGTTATAAATGAGGTATAAATGAAATACAATCGCACCCTGTTGGCCGGAATACCTATGATTTCTCCTAATCGATTGCAAACATCGAAACCAATGCGCTCCAGTTTGTCTCGTAGCTTGTGAATAATGGCAGGTGTTTTAATCATGCCACTAAATTGCAAAATATTTTTTAATTACGCAAACCCGATTCGGTGATGGCCTTACTGAAACGCACCATATCGGCGCTAAATGCTTTGGCGTTGTCATGAAACTGCTTGGCTGCAGGACCATCTTCATCAATTTTGTTGATCTGACTCACAAGCAGGCGATTGGGCATCAAACAGGCTTTCACATAACTCGCAAAGTGGGTCAATTGATTCATGGCGTTTTGTCCACCTAGTGTCCCTACACTTACGCTCACCGCACCAAAGGGACGCCATTCGTATTCTTTGCGAAAATAATCGAGCGTATTTTTCAGACTCCCAGCCATGCCGCCGTTGTATTCCGGACTAACAATGACCATCCCGTCACAGCCCAACATTTTTTCTCTGATGAATTCCAAATCGGTTTTGAGAGACTCGTGGCGCTTTTCGTTGTCGTCGAAAACAGGCAATCGATATTTCGCCAAATCCAAAAGCTCTGCTTCTGCACCGTAAATATCGTTGATATACTGAACTATGTATTCGGCCGCTTTGATGGATTGGCGACCGCTTCGGGTTGACCCGGAAATAACAAGTATGTTAACCATGTGTTTGTGTTTGGAGCTTTAACGCTCTATCTCCTTCAATTGTTTGATGGTTTCTGTTGGGTTGTCGGATCTAAATACAAACGATCCGGCCACCAAAACATCTGCACCATATTCAAGGAGTTTAGATGCATTCTCACTGTTTACTCCACCGTCGATTTCAATCTTTACATCGAGATCAGACTCGTCAATCATCATGCGTAATTGCTCCACTTTGTAATACGTGTTTTTGATAAACGACTGACCGCCAAAACCGGGATTAACGCCCATTAAACAAACCAAGTCAATATCATCCAAAACATCGTAAAGCAAAGTCACTGGCGTATGTGGATTTAGTGCCACACCAGCCTTCATGCCTTCATCTTGGATGGCGTGAATCGTGCGGTGCAAGTGTGTACTTGCTTCGTAGTGCACCGTTAGTATATCTGCTCCGGCTTTCTTGAAATCACTGATATAGCGCTCTGGCTTCTCAATCATCAAATGCACGTCAAACACCTTTTTTGACAGAGGGCGTAGTGCAGATATAACCGGAAGTCCAAAGGATATATTGGGTACAAACATCCCGTCCATTACGTCGAGATGGTACCAGTCGGCCTGACTGTTATTCAACATATCTGCCGTTTCTCCCAACTTTGTAAAGTCAGAAGCCAAAAGCGATGGTGCGATAAGGTGACTCATGAGTGTGAAAATTTTTGGCAAAGGTAATGAGCGAAATGGTATGCCTTAGTTGCTATTCTCTACCATTTGCACTTTCGACTTGTCTCTTTGTTTGTGGTGTAAAGTGAATGTGCAAACTCATCATTTTTTTGTACTTTCACCAGCGTGAATAAAAGGGATAAAATCGTAGTATTGGCACTGCTGTTTCACTGCTGGATGGCCGTGATGGCTCAACCCGTAAATTATTTATATCCCAATAACCGTCAAGCCTTGGTGTATGATGTATGGGCCAATGCACCAGGAGACACCGTTTGGGCAGCCACCAATATGGGACTGGTAAGATTCACGGATTTTGGAAACCGGCAGCAAACCTTTAACGACACATTTAACGCTAGACGAGTGGTTGGCAACGGAAATCAGATGTGGTTTGCCGGCACAAATGGTTTGGCCATATACAACAACGGACATTGGTCAATGATCAATCACCGAAATGGATATCCCAATCAAGTACAGCAGGTACAAGACATGATTCTGCACAAGGATAATGTTTGGCTTCTTATCGACGGACAACTTTATCGACTACACAGAAATCAGGCACTCATTGCCATTCCGAGAATGGGGCATTTTCTTGCTTCCGCTGGCGATACACTTTACTTGGCGCGCGTTGGTACTGGGATTAACCAACCGGTTTTTTCTTTCTACAATGAAACCTGGGACACTCTACCCGCTATTACCAACGGACACTTTCGCCCCTCAGGGTTATCGTCTTCGAGCAAAGGTGTATTGCATGTCAGCCGATCCAACGGTCAAATTTTTAGATATGTAAACAACTTATGGGAAAGCGCACTCCCCCCAGGCATGAACATCACCAGCGGTGGCGGAAGCATGGCCATCAACGACAGTATCATCTACATGCAAGCCCCAAATTTTTCACAAATCATTAGATTACAAAACCATCAAGTTGATACCCTACACACCGAAATGAGTAAGAGAGAAGTCCACACAACCGGTGTCCCTAATGGATCAATCAACTTCAGGTGTTATCACGGTCGTATTTATAAAATGCTTCGTCGAAGAATCATGATTTTTTTCCCTGAAATGGCCGTTAAAAAAAATGGGGAAGCGGTTTTGGACATCAATAACATCCACTTAAGTTTAACGTCGAACGGGCGGATTGGAGGCGGTCTTCTTCACGATAAAAAAGTGCGCTACGGGAATTTACCCCTTATAAATGAAATTTCTCCTTGGCTTCAGCTGGATCACGAAGGCAGTACCTATATCCGCACTTCTCTCTATAAAATTTCCGAAAATGACCTTTATTTTTCCGGCCCTTACGGCAACCGAAACGATTCTGCATTTATCCATCGATACGACCACGTTTGGATGGTCTCTGAACAAATGATTGAAAATCACAAATTACACTATACTGACTCTAATTATATCATTCCTGAAGTTATTGCCAATTGGCCGGCCGCAGGAAGTGTTTCTAACAATGAAGCCTTACAACTCGCACCCTATGTAGATGTCAATAATAATGGTATTTATGACCCCGAAAATGGGGATTACCCCCTGATAAATGGCCAACAAGCCTTATATGCTATTTTCTCCCCTAGAAGAGGTAATACTGGTTCTATGCACGATTTTCACAATTTAAGAATGGAAATTCATCTGTCTATTTTTGCCTACGACTCCCTTCATGAACCTGAACTACAAAATAGCGTTTTTTTAAACTATCGTGTATTTAACCGCTCTTCAAGCGACTACAAAAATGTCAAGCTTTCTCTGACTACTTTCTTCGACGAAACCAACTATACCTTGATTGGCTCCGACAGCACTAAAAACTCTTATTTTGCCTACCCGCGTTTCAAAACCATACCCGAAATTCCCGGGGCTCCGCCAGCCATAACTATAGGCACTTTAGACGCCTCAATGGATGGCTTCATGTATTTCTACCGCTATCAAAATCAAGGGACTTTTGCATTTCACCCACCTGTTGAAACCAGTGAATATCTTAACTTATTTAGATACCGAATTGCTTCAGGAAGAAGGGTGCGATTTGACAACCCCAACGGGCCTGGAAGCCTACTCAATGGTACAGGGTTTGGCGCAGGCATAAACCTTCCTCTCACCAATTGGCTTTTCAATGCTTCGGCCAATTGGTATCACCCTCCCTTTTATAATGATGCGGTTGTAGGATTGCCTATTTATCTACTTGGAGATATTCCCGTAAAATCAAGCGCCTGCGCCACATTTGCTTTAGTAGCCAAGGGAGACAGCAGTATTTCTTCTCCTGAACTAACTGAAAGTTTAAATCTAACACACATTGAACTGAGTAAGGTTAGGCAAAAATATGCCGAAATCAACTTGAATTGTAACCAGCATTTCTTATCCCCTACTAAAGAAACACACGTGCGTTGGTCGGTTTACCCCAACCCCTCTACCGGCATATTTAAAATAAAGGGTGTTGACGAAAATTCAGAAGTGAAAATCTTTAATGCACAAGGACAGGTGATAAATGCACCAATCTCTAGAAAATACGAATTGAGCATTGACCTAAGTAACCATCCCGCTGGTATTTACTTCGTTAAAATCAATAAGCACGCAAGCATAAAGCTTATTCGAATGGAATAAACGCTTATTGGACGCAGGCATGCCATAAATGGAC
>JAIUMB010000067.1 GCA_022565745.1 Cryomorphaceae bacterium
TAATATACATTTTAATTTTAATTATTATAGCACCACCGTTATCATCAACCATTCCATACAGTACGTTAAGCCTATCTTGAAGTCATTGTCATCGTCATCGTCATTGTCAAAACTAAGACTAAGACTAAGACTGGACGAAGGTAATATACATATTCATTCGCATTTGTAAAGACTTGCCTGTATAATCTACCAACACTACCAGTATGTTAACCAACCACTAAAGTCATTGTCATAGTCAACGTCATAGTCAACGTCTTCTTCAAACACGCCCACAATCGTTCAGCGGCTTTGTCCCAAGTAAAGACCTCGGCGCGTTTGATGCCTTTTTCAATCAGACTGTTTCGCAAGTTGCCATCGTTGACCACACGATGCATGGCTTCGGCAATGCCTTTTTCATCGTTGGCTTCGCAGATTAAAGCGGCGTCGCCTGCCACTTCAGGCATAGAGGTGTTGTTGGCTGTTATGACAGGACAGCCGGCTTTGAATGCTTCAATTATGGGTATGCCAAACCCTTCAAAGTGGGAGACAAACCATAGCGCATCTGCACCGTTGTACAGTTTATTGAGATCATCGCCATCTCGTCGGCCGGCAAAGATGACATCCTCTCTGTGTTGCATATTCTGGTAAAACGACTTTGTCTCTTGCAGTTTAAACATCTGATCACCTACGATGAGTAATTTATGTGGTAGAAGGGATTTGTTTTTGAAAATCTCAAAGGATGTCAACATGCCAATGATGTTTTTCCGCGGATTGAGGGAACCAACAAAGAGAAAGTAGGGTTGATGATCAGTTAGTTCGATTGTTGGTTTTTCGTCCATACGAAAAAATCGATCACTCACTCCGTTGTAAACCACATCTATTCTGTCGTGAGGAATGTTGTAAGTCTCCGCGATATCGTTTTTAGAATACTCGGATACGGTGGCAATTCGGGTGGATCGTTCGGCGTATTTGGCAAAAAAGTACCGGTAGTAACCACCAGTTAATTTTGGTAAACGTTCCGGGTTGTGGACGAAATTTAGGTCGTGAATGACAGCAATTTGAGGGATGTTTGATCGCAAGGACAAAAATCCGTCAGGGGATAAAAACACATCGGGCTTGTGTTTGTCAATGGCTTTTTTTACGGCGTATTCAAACCAAGCGTACCATAAAATTGGATGGCGTGCTTGCGGTGAAAGCTTTACCGGCTTTACGTTTTTACCAAAAATAAACTGTTCGTCGTACTGGCGGTCAAATAAAAATGTAAACCGCACATCGGGGTGATTGTGAACAATGCGCTTTAGTGTTTCCACTGTGAACCATTCTACCCCAGTAAGTTTGCCGGGAATGAGCAGTCGCGTGTTAACCATTATGTGCATGGTGGCGGAGGCGTTTGGGGGGTTGGATGGGGGCAAAATTACATTTCAAAACTCTGTATTTCCTGTAAAACGGTGCGAAAGGCCACGCATTTGTCACCAAACTTTTGAGCGGTTTGTCGCTTTAGTTCGGGCGCATACATCTCTTGATAAAGCTTGATGCTTTGCAAGTCTTTGGCACTGTATTGTACGGCAAAAGTAACACCTTGCTCTTCTTCAACCATTACGCGGTGTATGATACACTTGGTAAACATACCGGTGGCCAAAACGTCCGGTATGTGTTGCTGTTTCATCCAGTTTTCCCATTCATTGAGAATGGTGGTTTCAACATTGATGGTGACGTTATAGATATACATCAAAAGTTGGTGTTAGAAATTAATATCGCCGCGAAGCTCTCGATATCGTCTTCGAGCTTCACTGACGAAGTAACTGTTGGGAAAGTCGGTCATTAGTATTTCGAAGGCGTTTTGTGCCTTGTCTGGCTGACCGAGTTCTTCGCTGTAAATAACGCCCAGCATCAGCAAGGCCTCATCAGCCAAGATGCCATCGGGAAAGCGCTCCAGCATATTTTCTAAAGAAACAGTTGCTTCTTCAAATTGCAATTTATCTCGTTGAATTTTTGCTTTTAAAAACAAGATTTCGTCTTGTAGCGAATGGTTGGGGAAATCGTCGTTAAGCAGTCGCAGTTCACGCAAGGACTCTTCGTAGAGTTTACGGTGATACTTTAAGTCGGCCTGGGCAAAGCGTGTCATGGCTTCGTAGCTGGTGTCTAACATGGTGTTTTCACGGATGAGCAGTGAAAGCTTCATCGCATTGTTGGCCGTATGTTTAGAGGTGCTGCTTTTCAGTACATCAAAGGTGCTGAGCGCATAGGTGAAATCTGCTTGGAAATAAGACACCCGTCCACTTCTAAATTTGGCTTCATCACCGAGAGGTTGATCACCAGCCAATTTTTCTGCCTGCGCATAAGCCAGTAATGCATTGGTGTATTTGCCGTGAAAAAGGTAAATATCGCCGAGAAGCAAGCGTGATTCAATTTGTAATTTTTCAGGCATGCGCGGTAAATCTTCAATTCGCTTTAGGTGCTTGATGGCATCGGAGGCATGGTTAAGCACATAGGCATCTATTTCAGCCAGGGTCAATGCCAAAGGGGAATACGGCCAACGCCAATCGTTCATGTTAAGCACGCGTTTAATGTCTTTGGACAGCTGCTCATAATGGGCTGTATTGGGGGTTTTGTCGAGTTCTAATTTTTGCGTTTTAAGCCGTTCTACGGTAGCCACATCAGCATATTCCGATGGAGGTTTACGTTCTAGAATATGGTCAAATGCTTCATAAGCTGTTTTGTAGTCCCCTTTTTCCGCACTCAATCTACCTAAACTAAACACTTGATTCTGATTATTTCCCGTGCGTTTGTCTCGTGCTATGGCTTGTCTAAGGGCACCAGGGTAATTGTTTTCATGCATAAATACGTGAATGAGTACGTCAACCAATTCGTCGTTGTCTGTTTTTTGTATGCGCTTAAGCAGCGTGGCCTTTACGTGCTCGTTGTATTCATCATCGGGGTCAGTGGATAGTGAACGGCTCATTAAACTTTTAACCGTTGTAAGGTAGCCCGGACTTTCTTCGACCATGGCAACGTAGCTGTTATACATGTTCTTTAGCTGTCCCAACTCGGCATAAACCATAGATTTTTGGTACGTTAGTCTGATATTGGGATTGGCTTTTTCCGCCGCTTCATAAGCGCGAAGAGATACGTCAAACAATCCCTTTTCCGACAATAGACGGGTGACGCTTTGTGCCCTAGTGGGGTTGCTGGCTATGTAGTTTATGAGTGATGCAGTTTCTTTTTCAGCAGACTTTTCATCTTCTTTTTTGCGGTAGAGAAAAACCAAATCTACGTCTTGCTGTAAAGTGATTCCGCGTGTTTTTTTACGTGACCGCTTCACAAAATTAACTGCTTCATCCAAGTCATCTAAGGCTATATAACTTTTTGTGATGCGTTGGTAATAAAATGGGGAGGTATTGTTTTTATAGAGGTCTAAATAAATACTTAGAGCCTTTTCATACTCCCCTTGCTCAAAATAGCGATTGGCTAGTTTTTCTTCCTGAGCTGAAATCTGGGTTGCTGACACCATTAAGAAAAACATCGGTAAAACAAGGGTCTTCCACTTAAAACTGGAATTGTAAAACCATTGCTTTACATCGATGGAACTGTTGGTGTTTAACATCATAAATTTAAATTGTCTAATGCTTCGCGACGCAAAGCTTCCACTTTAGGGATAAGCGTATCTAGCCCATCTCTATACATCATAACCCTATCAATTCTTTTGTTGTAGTTGAATAGAAATGCATTTGCGGCTTCTTGTTCCTGCTGAAGGTACTCGGCAAACTCTTCATCGCTAACTTGACCTTTCTCAAAGGCATTTCTCAGATTTTGCAACTGCTCATAAGCCAAATTAGCTTCATCTCTTAATGCGGGCAAGGCTTGAAATGCTTTGTTGTAACTTCTGTACGCCATTCCCAGTTGGTCAATTTCACCAAGGTATTGTTCGCGGGTATATCGGTAGTCGGTGGTTTCAAAAAACGTATTGAACTCATCTATTCGTGCCAGTTCTTTTAGCATATCTTCTTTAGGGAAGTTCTCTAAGACCGATAAGGCAGTGGATATTTCGTGTTTTAAAGAATCTAAGCGGGCAATGTCTTTGTTGTCTTCCAGCTTTTTTTTACTGGAGAATTGACATGCCGATATAGCTATCATTGAAAAGGCAGTAAATAGTAATATACGCATGGGTAACTTTTTTGAATCTTAACAACAAAGATACACAACGAAACCAAGGGATGCTTATTAGGTGCTAAGTATAACGTTTTTTTAGATGCTTTGTGCTGCGCGTTTTGTGCATGGAAGCATGGGTGCGGCACACGCATAGAGGGGCGGAGGTTTTAATACTTGGTTT
Source organism: Cryomorphaceae bacterium (assembly GCA_022565745.1). GTDB lineage: Bacteria > Bacteroidota > Bacteroidia > Flavobacteriales > Schleiferiaceae > CSBr16-58. The sequence goes on from JAIUMB010000067.1 coordinate 4,310, forward strand.
TTATATTGTACATTAAATAGACGAAAGCGCTTGTATGACCATAAGCAAAACTAAGTTCAGACTAAATCCTGTCAAATCCTGTATAAGCAGCTAAGGCCTCCGGCAACTGAATACCATCCTCATCTTGGAAATTTTCCAGCAAAGCGGCCACGATGCGCGGCAATGCTAAAGACGAGCCGTTGAGGGTGTGACAAAGTGTGGTTTTTTTGTCGACATTGCGGAAGCGAAGTTTAAGTCTATTGGATTGATAGGTTTCAAAGTTAGATACAGAGCTCACTTCCAACCAGCGTTGTTGGGCTACGGAGTAAACTTCAAAATCGTAGGTAAGGGCAGAGGTAAACCCCATATCGCCCCCACACAATCTCAAAATGCGGTAGGGGAGTTCTAGTTTTTGCAACAATGCTTCGACTTGAGCCACCATTTCTTCAAGACGATTATATGAGTTATCCGGATGATCTACACATACTATTTCCACTTTGTCGAACTGGTGTAAGCGATTTAATCCTCGAACATCTTTACCATAAGAGCCTGCTTCTCGGCGAAAACATGGGGTATAGCCAGTGAGTTTTTTGGGTAGGTCAGCTTCGCTGAGGATGACGTCTCTAAAAATATTGGTCAAAGGCACTTCCGCCGTAGGGATGGCGTATAGGTTATCTTCGGTGACATGGTACATCTGACCTTCTTTATCGGGCAGTTGGCCGGTACCAAAGCCGGAAGCTTCGTTGACCAGCAAGGGAGCTTGGTACTCGTGGTAGCCATATTCGGTATTGTGGTCGAGAAACATATTCACCAGAGCACGTTGTAAACGAGCGCCTTTTCCAGTATAAAAAGGGAAACCGGAACCGCTCACCTTCACACCCAGTTCAAAGTCAATAAGCTGATGTGTTTCTGCTAATTCCCAGTGCGGACGAAGGCTTTCATTCCATTCGCGAATGTTTCCATGTGTTTTTACGACTTCATTGTCGTCGGCGCTTTTCCCAGCTGGCACCGATTGATGCGGCGTATTAGGAATATCCCACAGATGCTTGGTCAAAGCGTCGTCAATGCTGCGCAATTGGTCTTGAAGTTCTTTGCTTTCCTCTTTAAGTGAGCTTGTTTTTTCCTTAGCGGCATTGGCTTCGTCTATTTTTTTCTCGCGAAAGAGGACACCTATTTCTTTGGATAGTGCATTGAGTTGCGCGAGCGTATCGTCCAGTTTGGTTTGAACATCACGACGGGTTTGATCGAGAGCAATGGCGTTATCAATCAAAGGTTCTGCTTGGATGCCACGTTTGTTAAGGGCGGCAATGACCTCATTGCGTTGTTGGCGAATGCGTTTGATATCGAGCATGGAGAATCGTTATTGAAATATTGTCGACTGGTGAAGTTGCTAAAAATAAAAAAGGCCGTCTTACCCGAAGGAAAGCGGCCTTTTCAAACTGTTTTACGTCGGTATGTTAGGCCTGGAAGGGCTCAACAGAAACGTACGACTTGTTATCGCGTTTTTTCTGGAAAACGACTTTCCCGTCTACCTCAGCATACAAGGTGTGGTCTTTACCAATACCTACGTTTTTACCGGGGTTGTGACGAGTACCGCGCTGGCGAACGATGATGTTACCGGCGATGCAGTCTTGACCTCCAAAAATTTTAACGCCAAGGCGCTTACTTTCTGATTCGCGTCCGTTTTTCGAACTACCGACACCTTTTTTGTGAGCCATATCGTTGTTTTTTTTCGATTAAACGTTGATGTTGGTGATTTCCAAAAGGGAAATGTACTGGCGATGGCCATTACTTTTTTGATATCCCTTGCGGCGTTTTTTCTTAAAGACAATCACCTTGTCTGCTTTCAAGTGCGAAAGGACTTTTGCGTCCACTTTAGCACCGTCTATAACCGGGGCGCCAACAGTTACTTTACCGTCGTTGTCAACAAGCATTACACGGTCGAGTGATACACTCTCCCCCTCTGCTTGTGGCATGCGGTTTACGTAAACCTTTTGGTCTTTGCGTACTTTGTACTGATGCCCTGCTATCTCTACAATTGCGTACATGAGTTGATGGGTTAAATTTTAGGGCTGCAAAGATAGATAAGTTTTTTGGAATACAAATATGTTTTTTGGTTAATCGTTGTGGTTTTTTGAAATGCATGGGAGCGTGGGGTTGCTGCGCACGCATGGGAGCACGGGAGCAGGGATGTTCTACGCATGCATGGAGCGATACGCGCGCATGGGTTCACGTATGGCAATAATGGCCGGATGGTATGGTCGGAGGTCGGGAGTCGGGGGTCTGGTTTGCGAATGCATGTAATGGCCAATATTTGATTTGTTGTAGCCTTAGGATTGTATCTGTTTGGAGGTTTGGGGGTTTGGTTTAACGACTGGCTGTATCGGCGGAATTCTACGTATGCACGGAGGCGCGGGAGAACGGGAGTAGGGTTTTGCGAATGCATTTATATGCCAATATTTGAATTTTTAAAGCCATAGTCTTGTATAGAAAACGAAAAGGCTTTTATTACCAGTCGTAAAACCAGACCTCCGACCTCCGACCGTTTCAATCTATTGGCCAATAAAAAAACGAATCCGCCTATACTACCATTACATTTTTCATTTTAAAGACGCGATAAATCGCGCCTCTACATATCCATCGTAATAATTTTACATCTTACATCCTACATCTTACATCCTACATCTTAAATCCTACATCCTACATCCTACATCTTACATCCTACATCTTACATCTTACATCCTACATCTTACATCCTACATTTGACGTTCCCTTCCAAAGTATCCAGCCACTGCAACCAGTCGTAAAACCAGACCTCCGACCTCCGACCGTTTCAATCTATTGGCCAATAAAAAAACGAAACCGCAGATACTGCCATCCGTAAATCCCCGCTCCCGCGCTTCCCCGCTCCCGTGCATGCGCAAATTTAATCCATCAACCCCTCAGCTCTTTGCTCTACGCTCTGAGCCATTGAAAAAATCATCAATAATTTGTTTGTCCATTAATTTATGTCACCATATATTTGCAGGCCGAAAACGATACAGAAATAACCCGTTGCCCTGGAGGGTGTTAAACGACAACATTTATTATGAAGCGTACTTTTCAACCGTCAAACCGCAAACGCCGTAACAAACACGGTTTTCGTTCACGTATGGCCACCGCAAATGGTCGTCGCGTACTCGCATCACGCCGTGCCAGAGGCCGCAAGAAGCTAACGGTTTCCGACGAAGGTTCTCACAAACAATAAGTTATACGGTGATCATCACACGTAAAGATTCAAAGGTGTTGCCATTGTGGTGACACCTTTTTTTTGTCCAAACGTTACCTTTCCATATCTCAGAAAACCATCATCATGCCTAAGAACAACGATATCAAATCTGTACTCATCATCGGCTCCGGCCCTATAGTCATCGGTCAAGCTTGTGAATTCGATTATTCAGGCTCTCAAGCCTCGCGCTCACTTAGAGAAGAAGGTATAGAAGTGAGTTTAATTAACTCCAACCCAGCTACCATAATGACCGATCCGGTGACCGCGGACCACATTTACCTATTGCCGTTGGAAATTGAATCGTTGGAAACCATTCTCAAAGAAAGAAAAATTGACGCTGTGTTGCCTACCATGGGCGGACAAACGGCGTTGAACCTTTGTATCGAAGCCGATAAAGCAGGGCTTTGGGAAGAATACGGGGTGAAAATCATCGGGGTAGACATCGATGCCATCAATATTACCGAAGACCGCGAAGCGTTTAGAAAATTGATGGAAGACATCGACGTTCCTATGGCGCCTTCACAAACAGCCACCTCTTATTTAAAAGGTAAAGAAATTGCCCAAAACTTCGGTTTTCCTCTGTGTATTCGCGCGTCGTTTACACTTGGCGGCTCCGGAGCAACGTTTGTCCATACCCGTGATGAATTCGACGAGGCCATGCAGCGCGGATTGGAAGTGTCTCCCATCCATGAGGTAATGATCGATAAGGCGCTTCTCGGGTGGAAAGAATTTGAACTCGAACTGCTTCGCGATAAAAACGACAACATCATTATTATATGCTCCATTGAGAACTTTGATCCGATGGGGATTCACACTGGTGATTCTATTACCGTGGCTCCTGCGCAAACTTTGAGTGATCGCACGTTTCAGCGCATGCGTGATATGGCGATGAAAATGATGCGCTCCATCGGAAATTTTGCCGGTGGCTGTAACGTGCAGTTTGCCGTTAGTCCGGACGACAAAGAAGAAATTGTGGCCATTGAAATCAATCCACGTGTGTCTCGTTCTTCTGCCTTGGCTTCAAAAGCTACTGGTTATCCCATTGCTAAAGTGGCTTCTAAATTGGCCCTTGGTTACACCCTCGACGAACTAAACAACCAAATCACCAAAGATACGACGGCTTATTTTGAGCCTACATTGGACTATGTCATCGTAAAGATTCCACGCTGGAATTTTGATAAGTTTGAAGGGGCCGATCGCCGATTGGGTATTCAGATGAAATCGGTGGGAGAAGCCATGGGCATTGGCCGAAGTTTTCAAGAGGCACTGCACAAGGCAGCACAGTCGTTGGAGGTAAAGCGAAATGGATTAGGTGCCGATGGCAAAGGTTACACCGATCAAGAAGAGGTGATTGAAAAGCTGACTTATGCCAGCTGGAACCGCGTGTTTGTCATATATGATGCCATCCAACTCGGTATTTCACTGCGACGAATCCACGACATCACCAAAATCGATATGTGGTTCTTGCGCGAAATGGAGGCCTTGGTCCGCACACAAGAATTGATTGAAACACACAACATCAATACGATTCCACGTGACTTGCTATTGGATGCCAAAATGAAGGGCTTTGCCGATAGACAAATTGCCCACATGATGCATTGTTTGGAAAGTGAGGTATTCAAAAAGCGCGAGTTATACAACATCAAACGCACGTTTAAACTGGTTGATACCTGTGCCGCAGAATTTGAAGCTTATACACCTTACTATTATTCCACATTTGAACACGACATTCAAGATAAAAACGGAAACCGCTTTGTAGAAAACGAAAGTGTGGTGACCGATAAGAAAAAGGTGGTGGTACTCGGTAGTGGTCCCAATCGCATCGGACAAGGGATTGAATTTGACTATTGCTGTGTACACGGTGTATTGGCGGCTCGTGAGTGCGGATACGAAACCATCATGATCAACTGTAACCCAGAGACCGTGTCTACCGACTTTGACACTGCCGATAAGCTGTATTTTGAGCCGGTCTTTTGGGAACACATCTACGAAATCATTTTACACGAAAAACCCGAGGGCGTAATCGTGCAGCTCGGTGGACAAACCGCGTTGAAGTTGGCCGAAAAACTCGACCGCTACGGCATCAAGATCATCGGTACCAGCTTCGACTCGCTTGATTTGGCCGAGGACCGCGGACGGTTTTCCACTTTGTTGGCCGACAACAATATCCCTTATCCCAAGTTCGACGTCATTACATCTGCCGATGAAGCGTATGAAGTGGCCGAGAAACTTGGCTTTCCCATTCTTGTGCGTCCTTCTTACGTACTTGGTGGTGCCGGGATGAAAATCGTGATCAACCAGGAGGAGCTCGAACACCACGTCATCGAATTGTTTAAAGACTATCCCGGTAATCGCGTGTTACTCGATCACTATTTGGAAGGTGCACTGGAAGCTGAGGTCGATGCCATTTGCGACGGAGAAAATGTGTACATCATCGGAAAGATGGAGCACATTGAACCTTGTGGTATTCACTCGGGTGATAGTCACAGTGTATTGCCGCCGTTTAACCTGGGCGAATTGATCATGGATCAAATTGTGATGCACACCGAAACCATTGCGCGTACCTTGCAAGTGAAAGGTTTGATCAATATTCAATTTGCCGTAAAAGACGATACCGTATTTATCATTGAAGCCAACCCACGTGCCTCGCGTACGGTGCCCTTTATTGCCAAGGCCTACGGTGAACCTTATGTCAATATAGCCACCAAAGTCATGCTGGGAGAAAACAAGGTTACCGACTTTGAATTCAATCCGCAGTTAGACGGCTTTGCCATTAAGATACCGGTGTTTTCCTTCGACAAATTTCCAAAGGTCAACAAAGAACTCGGACCACAGATGCGTTCTACCGGCGAGAAGATTCACTTCATCAAGAATTTGCGCGACCCCATGTTCCGCAAAGTGTATTCAGAACGAAACCTATTCCTCAGTAAGTAGCCATGTTGAAAGTTCTGCTTATTCTTTTTATTGTCATCTACTTGATCATCGTGATGGTCAACGTATTCGTCAAACCTTTTAAGGAAGGGTACAAGCGCGATGGTGAGCACAGCGCCTCTTCTTCATCCAACGGACGATTGATCATTACCCACAATCCTGAAAAGGGACGACGCAATAAAAAAGGCGATCCGGACGATTATGTGGATTATGAGGAGGTTAAATAGAATTGAGAACCGGAGCGAAGCTCAATGACTAAAAATAATTGATAATTAAGAATTAAGAACCGGAGCAAAGCGGAGCTCAACGATCAGAGGGCGTTAATTAAAATTTATTTACGAATGTAAATAAATGCAGATTTGTTTTCTGTTAAAGCCAAAAGGCCATATACGGCCATATGTGCCACCATGCGCGCATAAGCGCCCCATGCGTATGAAGTACTCCATGCGTGCGTCAGCACCCCAAGCGTACGAAGTACCCCATGCCCGACTTGCGGCCATTCGTTCACAAACCTTTTAAAAACACAAACATCCAATCATGAAGATTATATGTATAGGTCGCAACTACACCGCCCACGCCGCTGAGTTAAAAAATGACATCCCCGACGAGCCAGTGGTTTTTCTCAAGCCGGATACAGCACGATTGAAAAGTGGGGAGACCTTTTACATACCTTCGTTTACCAACGACGTGCACTACGAGGCGGAATTGTTGGTACGCATCAATCGCATGGGGAAGTTTATCGATGAAAAATTTGCCCACAAGTATTACAATGAAGTATCGGTAGGGATTGACTTTACCGCTCGCGATCTGCAGTCGAATTTAAAGTCTAAAGGCTTGCCTTGGGAACGCGCCAAAGCATTCGACGGTTCGGCAGGAATAGGGGAGTGGGTATCGTTGGATGAATTAAACAGCCCCATCGATGAACTCACTTTTTCATTAGAAAAAAACGGAGAACGCGTACAGTATGGACGTGCTTCTGATATGCTTTTTGGGGTGAATGCATTGATTGCAAATATATCGAGGTTTATTACCCTGAAAGTAGGAGACGTGATTTTTACAGGAACGCCAGCAGGGGTGTCATCGGTAAAGCGCGGAGATCTTCTTACATGCTACCTTGATGGAAGGCAGGTTTTTGATTGTAAGATTGATTAAGTTAGACGATTCAAAAAACCAATCACATCGTTTAATTATTAAAATCCATCGTTTAATAACTCGATGATTAAAGTCGTTGGTTTCTCTTTTTTTTTAAGAAATTTTGATTGTATCTTTGACAATTGTAACTGTTGTGTGCCGTTTAAAGCCAATGAAAAGGTTTGTAGTAGGCGCAGAACAAGTGAAATAATTAAACAGCGTTTTTGCCTATAACTCAATTGTACAAATCCATGAGACGACTTTTTAACAAGCTCATTATTGGTTCATTACTTATTAGTGGTGGTTTTATAAGTGCTCAGCCTACAGCAGCGTTTATTGACACCGTCTTTTTCGAAAACTTTGATGGTACCACAGTACAGGGCTCTTTATACAGAGACACCACTTTAGCCGGAAATACGCAATGGGTGCAGTTTGATAGTATCCCAGCAGCCCCATCATCCCCTAATAGTTATAGATCTGTTGCTGGAAGCAACCCTGGACGTTCTTATTGGGAAACACCTGTGATGGATTTTACCGGTTTGGTATACATACTTTTTGAATTTGAGCATATAGCCAAGATCCACTCAACGGATCGCGGTCGTATTGAATATTCCATTGGAGGAGGTCCGTGGACCATTATGAATGCAACGCAAGGTAGTAACGTTGTTTATTTGGGGGAGTCTCAAAATTACCCTCAAAACTGGTACTTCAACGAGGGTAACTATCCTCCACAGTTGTTTCCGGCTCCAGGTGA
>JAIUMB010000068.1 GCA_022565745.1 Cryomorphaceae bacterium
AATGCAGTACTGGTTACAGGTGCCAATGGGTTGCTGGGTAGTGCAATTTTTCGCCTGATAAAAGGACAAAGTCGTCTTGGGATTTATGCAACAGGTAGGGGAGAGAGAAGGCCATCGGTGCCTGAAGATATTCCTTATATGCCATGCGATCTCGAGGATGAAAAATCTGTCAAGGTTATGCTGGATAAGGTAAAACCAGACGTAATTATACATGCTGCAGCTATGACCCAAGTTGATGCATGTGAGCATTCACCCGAAGCGTGTATGCGTGCCAACGTAAACGCTACCCAGTATTTATTGCGTCATTCATCCAAAGGTACCCGCATGGTATTGGTATCTACTGATTTTGTGTTTGACGGTCAAAAAGCCATGTATCGTGAAACAGATACTCCCAATCCCATAAGTGTTTATGGAGAAAGCAAGTTGATGGCAGAGAAGGAGGTTATCAATTCGGGTAAGTCTTATGCCATATTGCGAACGATGCTGGTTTACGGATATGCGCCTAAACTCAGTCGCTCAAACATAGTTTTATGGGTGGTTGATTCATTAAAAAATGGCAAGAATATTAACGTGGTTGACGATCAATTTCGCGGACCCACGCACGTCGATAACCTCGCACAAGCGTGCGTGTTGGCATGCGACAGCGACAAGGTTGGCATTTATCACATAAGTTCTAGTGACTACATAAACATGTATGATTTTGCATGTAAAATAGCGGACATATGGCAATTAGACGATGCGTTGATCACACCTATCAAGTCCAGTGAGTTGGGACAACCGGCAGCAAGGCCACCAAAAACAGGTTTTGTGGTAGATAAAGCGATTGAGGAGCTGAGCTTTCGCCCGGTTTCTATAGATGAGGGCTTAAGGCGAATGCACAAGCAAATGACCAATCTTGAATAATGGTGGTTTACTGTGTAAGCCTTACATTTGACCACATTATTATAACAAATGAGAAGTACGAACTCTATGTTTAAAGTAAATACTACAGCTCTTTTACTTTTTTTTCTGTCGACAATTAATGCTTTCGCTGCAAATTTTGAAGTGAAGTATAAGATTCTTAACCCTTCAAAAGACATCAACAACGCGCAAATTGTTTTAGATGTAGATGGTGGAGAACCTCCATATACTTACTATTGGTCGGAGCAAAGCACGCCACTAAATTCTCATCGCGCCAGAAGGTTGGTGGAAGGCATGACCTATCACGTTACCGTCACTGATGCCTCTGGTGCTTCTGAATCCTTGTCGATAAAAATACCCGCAGAATCCATCACGGAAAAATTCAACGGTACATTTAAGCCCATTGTAAATGCTATGGCAAGTGTGCTTTTTTGGGATGTGTTTTCGGCCATTGGTATTTACGATCCGGTGGTTTATGAAAAGGAAAAAATGCTTTTTGCTCCAGAATGGAATCCTGAAACCCAGCATGTGTTTTCTTTGGAACGTTATCTAGCCAAACATAAATCTCGAGTAGATAGCGGACAAGGAGTTGCGGTAATTTCTATTGGAGGAGAACGAATGGATACTGTTTATGCGCCCGCATCGGGTCAGTTAATATACAAGGTTAATGAAGGGGATGTTATTTATAATCCCGATATTCCTGAACATGTTATTGCTCAACACGCCCATCATTTTGCCAACCTAAAGTTTGAAGCGCCAAAAGCTTTATTGCACCCCAATGGTGATCTCGTTGAAAAGGGTATTCCGTTTATTGTTATTTGGCTGGTGTTTGGCGCGGCCTTTTTTACCTTACGCATGGGCTTTATCAATATCCGTGGCTTTAGACATAGTCTTGATTTGGCCAGAGGAAAGTATGACGACCCTGATGCACCTGGAAGAATAACTCATTTTCAAGCCCTTTCAACGGCTGTGTCTGCTACGGTTGGCTTGGGTAATATTGCTGGTGTGGCCATTGCGATCTCGCTGGGAGGAGCCGGAGCCACATTTTGGATGATTGTTGCTGGTTTCCTCGGCATGTCGTCGAAGTTTGTGGAGTGTACCCTTGGCGTAAAATACCGCTTCATCGACAAGAGTGGAAGAATTTTTGGCGGCCCTATGAATTACCTTCGATATGGGTTAGAAAAACGAAATATGTCTAAGTTGGGGAAAGTATTGGCTGGATTCTTTGCTGTTTTAGCCATTGGAGGTTCTTTCGGAGGAGGTAATATGTTTCAAGCCAATCAGTCTTTTGATATTCTATCTGGACAAATTCCTATGCTGGTTGGAAACGGCTTTTGGTACGGCATCATTTTATCAATTTTAGTGGGTGTTGTTATCATAGGAGGAATCTCTAGTATTGCAAAGGTTACCGGAAAGGTAGTGCCTATTATGGCAGGTATTTACATTTTAGGGGCATTAATTGTTATCGGACTAAATATTCAAAATATTGGACCAGCTTTTAACGCAATCATATCAGGGGCGTTTAACCCGGCAGCTTTAAAAGGCGGGTTTATAGGCGTGTTGGTGGTAGGGTTTCAAAGAGCAGCCTTCTCGAATGAAGCTGGTGTAGGATCTGCTGCCATTGCCCACAGTGCAGCTAAAACCAATCATCCACCAAGCGAAGGGTTTGTCGCTTTACTCGAGCCTTTTATCGATACCGTAGTTGTATGTACATTAACGGCATTGGTGTTGATTTTTACCGGGAAGCATGAACTTGTGGGGCTGAGTGGGGTAGAGCTTACAGCCTCGGCATTTGGTAGTGTGATTTCTTGGTTTCCATATGTACTGGCTGCGGCCGTATTCTTATTTGCTTTTTCCACCATGATTTCCTGGTCATACTACGGTATGCGCGCATGGACCTATATCTTCGGCAAGAGTAAACGCACTGAGTTTGCGTATAAAATTATGTTCTTGGGCTTTGTTGTTTTAGGAGCATCCATAAGTTTAGGCGCTGTTCTTGATTTTTCAGACATGATGATTTTGGCTATGTCATTCCCCAATATTATCGGTCTTTATATCATGGTAGGTGAAGTGAAGTTTGATTTGAAAAAGTATATGGCCGATTTAAAATCTGGTAAACTGCTTGTAAAAAAGTAAATTAATACTTACATTTGCTCCATGTTTTCAAAGTGGGCAAATTGGTTTTACATGACACCTGTGGAACGCAAGGGTTCTGCAGTATTAATGGTTGTATTATTGATGGCCTTATTAGCTAAGTTTGTGATATACGCTTGGCAGCAAGACATTCATAATGAGGAAAATCGCGAAACGCTGGTGCGGTTTTCTGGAAATATAACGGCACCGTCAATGCCAAATAAAAAAGAGGATCAACGCTTTGATTCTAAAAGTGCATCTTCACTCAATGACTCTTTTTACATTTTTGATCCCAATGCGATTACAGCAGAGGAATTAATGCGTTTGGGGTTAGTCGAATATTTAGCGAATAGAGTAGAGGCATATAGAAACGCTGGCGGAACATTTTTTAAGCCGGAGGATGTGTTGCAGGTTTACGACATGGATACACTGTGGTGGCAACATGCTAAGCGTTACATGGTTTTTGTAAATAAAAATCAACAACTTCCATCGAGTACTGATGTTTCTTTATTTTCGTTTGACCCCAATACAGTAGAAGTTGAAGAGGCTTTTAAGTTAGGGATTTCCGAGTGGCAGTTTGCACAATTGAAAAAATACCGAGAGCGAAAACCCATTCAATCTGCTAATGAGTTGAACGATGTTTATGGTTTTGATCCCTATTTGGTTTCCGTTTTAAAAAAGCATGTCGTCATAGACGATTCATTTGCAACCTTACCCGAACTAAATACCGCAGATACCATTCGTTTAAAACAGCTTCAAGGTATTGGATCGTACTATGCACGACAAATAATTGGTTTAAGAGATCAGCTGGGATTGATTGCATCACATGAAGTGTTATGGAGTATTCCCGGAATTGACAGTGCAAAGTGGTTGACCATTTATAGTCAAACCACTTGTGAACCATCCGAATTCACTCCTATTTCAATAAACCATGCATCTGTTGAGGAATTAGCAATGCACCCTTTTATCAGTTGGTCATTAGCTAAAGAAATTGTTGGATTTAGGGAGAACTTTAGACCCTTTATTTCGGTTGATGAACTTGAGGGCTTATCTTTGTTCCCGAAAAAGAGAAAACACGTAATTCTACCATATTTAACAATCAAAAAAAATGAGTGAAGTGCTAGAAGGTAAAAGTATACATTTTGGAATGACCGAAACACAGAAGATGATTGCTGAAACCGTTCGCGATTTTAGTGAGCAACACATTCGTCCGAATATAATGAAGTGGGATGAAAGTCAACACTTCCCGGTCGATGTGATGAAAAAATTAGGTGAACTTGGATTGTTGGGCGTGCTGGTTCCCGAAACATATGGCGGTGCTGGTCTGACCTATGACGAATATGTAACGGCGATTGTTGAATTGGGTAGAGTAGACCCTTCCATTGCATTATCGATGGCGGCGCACAATTCATTGTGTACCGGACACATCATGCAGTTTGGCAATGAAGAACAGAAGTCAAAATATCTCCCTAAACTGGCCACCGGCGAATGGATTGGTGCTTGGGGGTTGACCGAAGTAGGCACAGGTAGTGATGCTGGAGGGATGAATACTACAGCCGTACGCGACGGTGATTATTGGGTAATCAATGGTTCTAAAAACTTCATTACCCACGGTTTATCCGGCGATGTAGCGGTGGTCATTGTTCGAACTGGAGAAAAGGGCGACTCGCACGGCATGACGGCCTTTGTGGTTGAAAAAGGAACCGAAGGCTTTAGTGGAGGCAGGAAAGAAGATAAGTTGGGGATGCGGGCATCTGAGACAACTGAATTGATATTTGAAAATTGTCGCATTCCCCACAGTAATATGTTAGGGAATGAGGGCGATGGCTTTATCCAAGCCATGAAGGTGCTTGATGGTGGAAGAATTTCTATTGCTGCATTGTCTATAGGTGTTGCCAAAGGCGCTTATGATGCGGCTGTTAAGTACTCCAAAGAACGTGAGCAATTCGGACGACCCATCGGACACTTTCAGGCGATTGCTTTCAAATTGGCCGACATGTCTACCGAAATAGACGCTGCTGAATTGCTTACCTATCGTGCAGCATTTTTGAAAAATAATGGACAGAAAGTAACCACAGAAGGAGCCCAAGCAAAGTTGTATGCATCTGAAGTATGCGTACGCGTTGCTAATGAGGCAGTTCAAATATTTGGAGGCTATGGTTTTACAAAAGACTTCCCCGTAGAAAAGTTTTACCGCGATGCCAAACTTTGTACCATTGGTGAGGGAACATCAGAAATTCAAAAATTGGTAATTTCCAAGAACATATTAAAATAATTTTGTGTACATTTGCACCCGCAAAAACGCATTACATTTAAACAAACATATAATGATCGTAGTTTCACTAAAAGAAGGAGAGAGCATTGATCGCGCATTAAAGCGCTACAAGCGTAAGTACGACCGCATTGGTGTTGTGCGCAAACTCCGTGCAAACCAGCAGTTTACTAAGCCTAGCGTAAAGCGTCGTGAAGAGATTCTCAAGGCGGCTTATTTGCAAAAGAAGAACGAAGCAGAAAACGCTTAATGCCTTTGGTGGATTAACAGCAATTGCGTTGTTACTGAGGTGATGTTCATCATTCCACTGATTTCATTTTATACCTTATCTTGTGCAGGTTGTTGAATATCTAATCAACAACCTGCTTTTTTATGGATATAGACTCGTTTTTAGATTATTTATTACACGAAAGGCGATACTCAGCTCATACGGTAACCGCTTACAAAAACGACTTGCATCAATTTGCGTCTTTTTTATCATTCTTCCACCCCGATATTACCCAAAAAGAAATCAATCGCCACATCATCCGTGATTGGATAGTTGATATGGTTGATGAAAATCTATCTACGAGAAGTATATCCCGACGAATATCTGCATTAAATGCGTTTTTTTCTTATCTCATACGCAATGGAGAGATAACAAATAACCCGGCGGCAAACATAAAAAAACCTAAGCACGCCAAGGATGTCATTAGTGTATTAACCGTAAAAGATATTCAGAATTTATTTGACCTAGAGTTCCCATATACATATGAAGGTCAACGAGATCGACTAATGCTTGATTTGCTTTATAGCGGAGGTCTGAGGAGAGATGAGGTTATCAACCTTACTTTAGATGATGTGACGTCAAATTCATTAAAAGTAACCGGTAAGCGAAATAAGGTGAGGATGGTTCCAATTCGTAAGCAGTTGGTAAGAGAGATTAAAGACTTTGTTAATCAGTGGAGATCTCAGGTTACTGATATGAGTAGTAATTACTTACTTTTGACAAATTCCGGAAAAAAGTGCTACCCCAAGCTTGTGTATAACACTGCTGTATACTATATTAGCCTAGTTTCCACGGTGGATTATAAAGGCCCACATATACTACGGCATTCTATGGCAACACATCTTTTGGACAAAGGCGCAGACTTAAATGCAATCAAGGAAATTCTGGGGCACAGCAGTTTGTCTGCAACCCAAGTGTATACCCATATGTCGGTGGAAAAATTAAAATCAGTTTATAAACAAGCCCACCCCAGAGGCAATTAAAATCATCTTCATTATGGAAATCAATTTGCAAAGTGTCAACTTCAACGCAGATGCTAAGTTGGTTGACTTCGTCAACAAGAAAGTTGGTAAATTGGAACAAGTATTTGACCGAATTATTCACACCGACATCTTTTTGAAAGTTGAGAACACCTCCGCTAAAGAAAATAAAATAGCTGAAATTAAAGTCAGCGTACCAGGTAACGAATTTGTTGTCAAAAAGCAATGCGCCTCATTTGAAGAAGCTTCCGATCAGGCGATTGATGTGTTGCGTCGACAGCTTAGAAACCACAAGGAAAAACTTAGAGTTGCATAAGCCAACAATAAAGTCAAAAAAAAACCGCCAACTAAAATTGGCGGTTTTTTTTGAATCTCAGTATTATTTATTTATTGAGATTTGCCAGTGCTCTTTCCAATGCTGGACCTCTAAGGTTTTTTCCAATGATTACTCCGTTTTCGTCAATCAATACAGTGTAAGGGATTGAAGAGATGTTGTAAATCCTTGCGGCTTCAGATTTCCAAAACTTAAGGTCACTAACGTGACCACCCCATTTTAAATTATCTTTTTTAATGGCATCTACCCACTTGTTTTTATCTTGATCTAAAGACACACTATATACTTCAAAACCATTGGCTTTGCCTAGTTTTTTATCGTGATATTTGTCGTATATGCGAACTACGTTGGGGTTTTCTACACGACATGGTTGACACCAAGAGGCCCAAAAATCAATAAGTACAATTTTACCTCTTAAAGAGGATAGTTTGATGTTTTCCCCATCGGGACTGGGAAAGTTTAATTCTGGTGCTACATCACCTATGGATAAGCCAACATTAGATTGACTGCTTATTTTGCCATCCATAAAGCTCAATCCTATTAAAGCTAGAATGGCTAATGACAAAAATAGTAGAGGTTGCTTTTTCAAGTTGTTCATATTGGGTTTGTCAAAATTAAAATTAAACTCAAATATACAAACTTTTTTTATTCTCAGCAATATTCGAGATGTTAATGCATCTATATTTGTGCAATATTAAAAATGACATGTTTGCCGAAAGAATTCCACCCACGCCTACGTTTGAATTGTTGGCTGAAGGTTTGACTAAAAAAGGTTTTGCGACAGCTGACCATGTGTTAAGTTTACAAGATGTATTGGTCATTTTAGAGGAAATGCGTGCGCAAGAACATGCCTTTAAGAAGTCAGGCATTGGACAAGCGAATGACTATACTGTTTTGCACACCAGAAGAGGAGATTACATCAAATGGCTCTCCATGGAGACGGCTCCTGAGGTTACAAAAATGTATTTACAGTTTGTACATCAGTTGCGTTTGTTTCTCAATAGATATTGCTTTCTTGGTCTTCAAGATTTGGAAGCCCATTTCACCAAATACCCGGTAGGAACAAGATATGTTCGCCACGTAGATGCTTTTTCTAAAGATGACAATAGAAGGATCTCCATAGTGCTCTATATCAACCCTTCTTGGACAAATGGCGATGGAGGCGAATTGCTGTTGTATCCAAAAAGTGAAGGCACACCTGAGAAAATATCACCCCTAGCTGGAAGGTTAGTCATTTTTGAATCTACCATTGAACATGAAGTCCTCCCATCGAAGATTGAGCGACACAGCATAACTGGTTGGTTACTGCATGAAAAACGATTCTTTTAGTAACTAGTTGAGGTAAATATTGTGATATTGATGACTCTCTTGCTCATCTAACAGCAAATAGTATCTAACATATGACTGGACAAACTTTTCTCTTTGCTCTACTTCTTTTAGAGTTATAAATGATAATTTGTCTTGGGCGTTGGGATTAAACATGGTAAATACATCGATCACTCCTGGATTCTTCTTTTTAATCCATTGTGAATTTTTCATGTTGTTGTTACTGAGATAGTCTTTAAAATCACTGAGTAGCTTCTCAGATACAGGTTGGTTCCAATGGTTATTCCAAACGTTAATTTCACCGCCTGGGTATGTGATCTCGTCGCTGATTTTTTGTAAAAATGACTTGACAATCATCAGTGACTTACACCGAATGGCAATATCACATTCGCCCAATTCATTTTCGTTGTAGACATCAATGATTTCTACCCAACAACCTAGGTTTCTTCCATTGGTAATATGAAAAAATGGGATACCAAATTCACGGTCGTTGTTCATTACGTCCTTAACCAATTGCTTGTAGCGTGGCTCAAATATATGAAGCTGATAGAACTCTCCAGGTAAAAGGAATAACTCTAGCGGGAAAAGTGGAACAATTTTACTCATGTAAGTAAAACCCCAAAATAACCTAAAAGTTTAGGGAACCGGATGTCTATATAGTAGCAGTTTGTTTTAAACTCAATTATTTGAGTCTTGAAGGTATCTATTAATTGAGAACAAACCATCCACAATCACAACTTAGTTCACTTCCGTCATCAATGTAAAAATTAAAACTAAGATCAAATGGCTCACCAGGAGTGAAGTCAAGTAGTCGAAAATATAGGTAATGGGTTTTACTGCTTAATCTAGGTTGGGTGATTTTTTCATTAAATTGATTGAGTGTTCTGCGAAAATCTCTGAATTGAAGGTTGGGGTAGTGAACCAGTGTGATAACGTCATCTATAAGTTCGTCACTAGGCATAATGCCAGGTGCAATAGATACTGAAGATTTTGCAGACACGGAGTCAATTCCGTAAACCGTTCTGGAGTTTGTTAGAGCGTATAAGCTGGATCCGGTTTTTGTTATATTGGCGGCAATGGCTTGGGTAATAAATGCGATTTCAAACACGGAATTTTCATGAGACATGACAACCGGATCAGAGGGTGTTCCGTCTCTAAAAGAAAAATCTTCGGCTAATCCTGAACATACGGCACGTTGAAGTTGCAGGAGAGTCACTTCATTGTTGATACATTGACTGAACAGAACAGGTGCTAAAATGAAAGCTAATACAGTGAGATATCTCATTAAAGGTCATCTATTGACAAGAAGAACGTTTGTCGGTCATTTTTATTTCAGTAACAAGCAGTAACTTGGGCTCACCAAAGTCTGGGACGGTATATAATACATCCAAAATGACGCTGCCCCGGTTCTTTTCACCCACAAGTTGCTTCATAAAAACGTTTAGCCTTAGGTACATTTCATTTTCAAAAAAAGCCATAATCTTATCATCGGCACACCGCTGAAACGTTCCCCCAGGAAGATAAAGGCCAGATGTTTTTCTTAACAGACTGTATGGATTAACTGGAGGCATTTTTTTTAGCGCTACGCCTGTTTTTTCAACAATTATTTCGTCATCGTCCGCCACAAAGCTAATGTTGTTTCCAGAAGGATCTTCAATTTGTATTGTCGATACGCCGTCCCGATTAAATCTTCTGTAATGTTGTATGGCTTGTTCGGTGCGCATTTCACCATTTTCATAGAAGATAACTTGGTATACCGCGAGGTTTCTCGAAACATTTTGCAAATTTTGAATGGCTACAAAATAGCGTGCCGAATCGTGTTTGGGATGTTTGGTTACGGTGCTGTAACTCTCCCAGTTAACTGGGGTCCCAAGTGGGGAATTGTATCCTACAATGGCTTTATGCTGATCGACAAATAGGTCTTTCTCTTCTTTGGCAGAAGTCGATTGTGCATTTTCAGGAGCGCCGCTCTGGCAGCTTAAGGCCACAAACATGCCTAAAGAGATAACAAGGAACTTCATATATGTTAGTTTATGCTATGATAGGCGCCTTAGTAGTGCCTCTGGATTGGGATCGTCGCCTGTAAAATTACGGAATAATCTTGAAGGATGAACACTTCCCCCAGCTTCGAGCAATTCACGATAAGATGCAGCCGTATCTCTATCAAACACACCATTTGCTTCAAACACTCTAAACGCTTGTGCCTCTAGCATTTCTGACCACTTATAACTGTAATAGCCAGCAGAGTAAGCGCCGTGGAAAATATGGTTAAAGGCCGTGCTTATATTCCCTTCATCAACTTTTGGCAAGAGTTGAAATTCTCCAATGGCATCATTTTCTAAAGTGTTAATATCGGGAATTTCGACACCTTTATTAATGCTATGCCACGCCATATCTAAATACCCAAATGACAATTGTCGAATGGTGGCGTAACCTTCTAAAAAGATTCTTTGTTTTCTAATGTTTTGCAGCATGTCTTCGGGAATTTTTTCATTGGTATCGACATGCTTGGCAAATAGGTCAAGTGCTTCCTTTTCAAAACACCAGTTTTCCATTAATTGTGATGGAAGCTCAACAAAATCCCAGTAGACATTGGTTCCACTTAAGCTTGGATAAGTACCTTGAGCCAACATACCATGAACAGCATGCCCAAATTCATGGAAAAACGTCGTCAACTCTTGAAAAGTTAGCATAGGTGGCCTGCTTTTCGTCCCACGATTAAAGTTGCATACAATGCTGATATGCGGACGGTGGTTGTTACCATCCTTTTTCCATTGACCACGATAGGAGGTCATCCACGCTCCACCACGTTTGCCTTCACGAGGAAATAGATCCATATAAAAAATAGATAGTAATTCCCCGTTTCGATTCAATACTTTGTATGTGTCAACTTCTTTGTGATAAACTGGAATGTCTTCAGTTTTTTCAAAGCGAATCTCAAATAGTTTGTGCGCAATATCGAATATACCATTGATCACGTTTGGCAATGATAGATATGGTTTTAAGGCTTCGTCATCGACATTGAGTTCGGCTTTTTTTAGTCGCTCACTGTAAAAAGCCATATCCCAGCTTTGCAATTCTTCGATGTTATCTTCTTTTTTTGCATATGCTTGTAGACGTTCCATATCGTTTTTCGCAACGGGCAAGGCGTGTGTTTTTAAGGTGTTTAAAAAGTCAAAGACCGTCTCGGGTGTTTTAGCCATACGCTCCCGTAAAACATACTGTGCATGGTTATCAAAACCAAGTAAAAGGGCACGATCACGGCGAAGTTCAACCAGTTGTTTGATAACAGACAAGTTGTTTTTCTCATCCGACATCATTCCGCGTTTAACAAAGGCTCTGTACATTGTTTCCCTGTGTTGGCGTATCTCGCTATACTTCATGAAATCTAGGTAGCTGTCAGGACGCAATGTAAATAACCATTTGCCGTCTTCTCCTTTGGATTTGGCCGCCTCTGCTGCATTGTCTATGGCATAATCAGGTAATCCTGTCAATTCGCTTTTGTCTTCAATATAGAAGGTGAAGGTGTTGGTGTCTCTAAGTACGTTTTCAGCAAATGTCAAACTCAATCGACCTAAAGATTCATCAATTTTCCTAAGCTTTTCTTTGTCTGTGTTATTGAGATTAGCACCGTTTCGCTCAAATGCAAGTAATGTCTTTTTTGTGAGCATTTGTGATTCAGCATCGTTAGGCGTGTCATTAACCAATTTGATGCGTTGGTACAGTTTTTCGTCCAAAATAATATCGTTGCCAAATGCGCTTAATAGCGGAGATATCTCTTGGGCTAAGGCTTGCAATTCTTCTGTCGTTTCCGCAGAATTTAAGTTGAAAAAGGCAGACGATACCCGATTGAGCTCTTCTTGACAATAATCCAAAGCAGCAATCGTATTTTCAAATGTCGGTTCAGACGCAGCATCCCTTATGTCGTGGATGCGCTTTTTACTGATATTTATCCAGTGCTCTATGGCGGGTTTAAAGTG
>JAIUMB010000069.1 GCA_022565745.1 Cryomorphaceae bacterium
CCTCTAACAACATAATCAACCAAAGCAAAAAACAGCACACCCGCAATGACATTAATGATTACGTGCGCCAATGCCAACCGCTTTTTATCGGCAATGCCTTTTAACGCGCCAATGCCAACAGTAATGGTTGTTCCTATGTTTGAGCCAATCACCAAAACGGCTCCTTGTGTAAGATCAATAACCCCGGCATTTAAGCTACTTAATATTATCACAATCATAGCGGAACTTGACTGTATAAGTGCAGTTACGATAATTCCCACCAACAAGAAAACCCATCGACCATAGCTTGCAAACTGAGCAATAGAGACTTGTTCGGCCACGCCCTCTATGGCCTCTTTCATAAAATCTAAACCCAAAAATAACAATCCAAATCCGAGCAAAAACAATCCAAGGTTTTTTAAAAACGGACGAGTAGTCATAAACAAGTATGCCAAACTACCAAGTCCAATAAAAGGAAAAGCAAACGTCTTAATGGGTAATGAAAACCCCAATGTAGCCACTAACCAAGCGGTAACAACGGTTCCAATGTGTGCCCCTAAAATAA
The DNA here is from genome assembly GCA_022565745.1 of Cryomorphaceae bacterium. GTDB lineage: Bacteria > Bacteroidota > Bacteroidia > Flavobacteriales > Schleiferiaceae > CSBr16-58. The sequence continues at coordinate 545 of JAIUMB010000069.1, forward strand.
CACCCAAGGCATTTTTCAGACGAATAATTTTCGCCCCCAAAAAAGCCAATACCATTAAAGACACCAGGGAGCTGCTCTGCAAGATTGCCGTCATGACAATTCCGGTAAGCACACCGTGAAAACTCTTTTTGGTAAACCGCCTCATCATTTTTCTGAATGAGGCACCACCTAGCTCGGTTAGCCCGTGTTCGAGCTGTCCCATGCCAAAGAGAAAAATACCCAGTCCGGCAATCAATAACCAAATATCAAAATCGGTATACATACATTGAGTTAATGACTAAAACATTCCATTATCTTCGCTTATTGTTGCGATAAAAGTTGTAATCAAAATTGACTCCAACTCTAACGTTAAACCTAAACACGCGAAAATCATCCCAACCGTTAGAAAATTCAATCTTCGCTACTTTAAATATGTTGTCAAAACCAAAAAACATTTCGAAAAAATGCGCATCCCATTCGCTTGACAAATAGTTGAAGCCCGTAACAAGGTGCAGGTTTGCTCTGTTTACCCACGGTATTTTCGACATAACGTAACCGCCAAAGTTATGCTCTAAGTGCGCTTCTAAAAAGAATCTATCGGTACTGAAGTCATAGTAACGCATTGTACGAAATTGTTTGATATCAGAGAAGCGGTCTTGAACGCGTTGCAAAAAAATCGTCTGCAACCCATTAAAGTGTTTAAAGTCGACAAAAGGCACATTGCTGCGGTTTAAAAAACCACCTCCACTAAGATCAAAACGCGTGGTTCCTGCTTTTTTCAAACGGGTAGTAGAACCTATACCACCTGCAAGATAATCGTAGTCTGTAATAGACATCGCCCAAGGGATACCTTTTTTATACTGCATATAAACCTTGGGGTAATCAGACTCCACATTGACTTTTCGGCCGTTTATCATTTTATAGCGCTGACGAAACTGATAAACAATGTCCATATCAATAACCAAGGCCCGATGTGGATCAAATCCATCACTACCAATGATGTCACCTCTGCCCGACCCCATGTTATTGTTATTGAAAAAATCCTGCTCAGAAGTGAGGAAATTCCATGACGCACCAGACATATTTATGGGATTGTCTAAATTAAAAAGAGGTGAACGCTGTCCATACTCGATATTGGCATTGATGGTTAATCCATTGACAACCTCTTGTTTGTATCGTACTCGCGCATACTCCTTATTGTACAAGCGAAGAAAATTTCGTCCTAAAAAAAGACTGTAGAATGTATTAATCACAGGCAGAATGGGTTCAGCTTCATTAAACTGAAATACATAATTACCAAAATCAAGAGCAAATTTCCCTGGACGCTTTAGGTTGAAGTCCCATTCGGTTAAATTTCTAAACTTTAACCGTACATCTCCGAACCCCAAGCGTAAATCAAGGGTGTTTTTAAACGTTTCATTTTGAAAGTCAAAGTTCGATTCATGGATAAAACGTGTATAAAAGCCTTCTACCACGTTGTAGCCCGTGCCGAACCATAGTGGATAGACGCGAACATAGTGCTTGTTTTTATAAAACGGCAAATTCATTCCCTTGATAAACAAAGTTTGAAATGGCCTATCGGAATAGTACTGTTGCAAACTATCAGCAATTTCTCCCGACTCCCACCGCTTCCGATAACTCAGGTCATCTTCCATTACCCTTAGCTCATTTGGGGTTAGATAAAAGGGCAAAGTCATTTCAGGCAACTGCTCCATTTGATTCTGATTCAACACCAAAGGACTATAAGGTGGCTGTTCTTTGAGAAAATTAAAATCGGCATAGACGACTTCACTTCTATGCTCCCCAGAGTTATTAAAAATGTCAAAATAAAAAGAATGAGAGGTGTAAATTGGTCTCATCATAGTGTCGGAAGGATGGTGATACTGCATAATCCTCACCGAATCCACCATCTCAATTTGCTGTCGTGCATCCAATTTCCAATCGATATAAACCAAATGATTTAATGCCGCATCAATAATAATATAACCATGAAATAAAGGTTCATACGGGTTTTTTGGACGAACCTTATACAAGTGATAATCGCTATCCTTGTAATAACCCAAATGATCTATGTAATACTCATTATCGAAATTTTCAACCAAAGGAGATAGATACCCGCGATAGGATAACTCCTTAAAATGACTAAACCGTTGAAAGGGATTAAAGATGTAATCGGCAGACTCTCTCCAGGCAATGTTTCGAATAAGGCCATAATCCCTTTTATTGATAACTTCCTCTTTTGATATTTCTCCGGCAATTCTCTTCACATTGGAGTGAACTTTTGAAAGAAAAACAATACCCGTATCTTGTTTACCTGGAAAAAACCTTCCAGAAACATACGGAATTTCTCGGGTTGTTCTATCGATGCGGGTGAAAGTCTTTCGAAAAGCCTCTGTATGAAAGTGCTGAAAAGTGGCGTTCATATCGGCTCTTCTGCTCACCAATTTATTGTATGGCTCAAGGTTCATCGTGCCTGTATAAACCAGTTTTCTTGGGCGCATACCAACAACTATAGTGTCTGAAGATGAAGACAGCACCGTATCTACTTCAAACATTGGATGATAAATCTTTGACGCAGAGAAATCATTTACCTTGATATCAACTTTCGTCAATCCATTAACGTTAGAAACCTTAGAGAAATTGACATTATTTTCTCTTAAATACAAAACGCCTTGCAAAGGTTCAGCATTGCTGATGTCGTAGAAAAAAAGGTAATGGCCATGCACATTGCCCGCCAACAGCAAAGGCAAAAAAAGGTATACAAAAAAAACGTAGCGTAGATATGGATGCACCAATTCTGTTTTTTTCTATGATTAGAGCGACGCCATGTCGAGCAAAGGCCAAATTTAATCATCACAAAGAAACGCCACCACTTTTTTACAACCTATTTTTGCCCCCATGTTTGCAGTGATAGATACAGAAACCAGCGGAGGTCAAGTCGGAGAAGAAAAAATCATCGAACTTGCGATATTTCTATATGATGGGGAAAAAGTTGTTGACCAACTCATTACGCTTGTAAATCCCACACGAAGTATAGATCGCTACGTGAGTAAAATGACTGGTATTACTGAAAATATGGTTCGTAGAGCACCCAGGTTTCATGAAATTGCCAAAAGGGTTGTAGAGATTACCGACAATGCGGTACTGGTAGGTCACAACATTGCATTCGACTATAGAATGCTGCGACAAGAATTTGAGGCGTTGGGCTATGATTTTCAAAAGGAAACATTAGACACTCTGTTTCTGGCAGAAGGGCTTATTCCTAGACTCCCCGCCTATGGCCTTTCCAAACTCTGCAAAGAACTTAACATTGTAAATAGCGATACCCATCGTGCGGATGGAGACGCGCGTGCTACTTTGGAGCTGTTTGAAATCCTTATCCAAAAGGACGAAAAAAAACAGCTGTTTGGCATTAGAAGTATGTACACGGGCAAACAGGGAGAAACCCGTGGAGAAAAACTTCGTCACCTATTGAGAAAAGTAACAACCCAGCACGGAGTGTACTATGTTTTTGATAAAAATGGGACGTGTATATACTTATGTCCACTGCATCAGGCCAAACAAAACATCACTCGTATGTTTTTATCGGACGCGCCTAATGATAAACAGTTTCAATTGTCGGCATCAGAATCGGAGAGTGAAAAACATGCCAATAAATGGCTGGCCAATTGGAAAATTTATTCTGAATTCCGTCGATTAAACCCGATTTTTAATGGTGATGCCCCCGTACCTCAACATCGTTTTTTTATTGAGGTAAAAGATGGCGTTTATGTGAAAACTAAGCGAAGCGACAACCCCATTTTAGCCCTGTCTTCATCCTTTTTGGCTGGTCGTCTAATAAAGCAGCTCAACAATAAAATAGATTCAGGTGAGATCGCAGGGGAAGCACATATGAGAAAAACTGTACTGGGCACGGATTTTCTACTGGAAATGAAGCCAGGCAGAAAAGTTGGTGAAAAGCTTTATTTTGTGTGGGAAGACTATCAACTAAAAGGATATTTATACTCAACGACCAAAGAAAGTCTTAAGCGAAGAGCAGCGGTTTTCAAACGATGTATACCTTTAAGAGACGACGCCTACGGATTTGGAATCTGGCTCGAGCACAGTCGACACTTTGAATTGACCACAGAAAAGAATTAGAAACGCAGAAAAATCAGGAGAGCATTCGCGCTCGCTCCTCGATAGAGGGCAACTTACATGAGGTTGCTTCGCCAAAAATACCGTAGCGTCGCTTGGCTATCAAGTAATATAAGAATCGACTAAATCTGCGCGGCAATACTTTCCACAAGCCATAAAAAAAGCGCCATCCACCTCCCAAATCTAAACATATCATTGCCAAGGCCTCTGCAGCGTCATGAACCGATCCTTTTCGGTAGTAGATGATGGCATCTAATTGCTGCGGCATTTTTGTCAAGGCCGTAAAGTGATCCCCTTGCTGAGTGGCGTAGTAAAGCTGTTTATTTTTATCTACTTTTAGCAACCATTGTACAGAGCCATGACACAAGCCACATGAACCATCATAAAAGACTATATGCTTGTTCTTTAGATCATCTAGTGTGTATTGCCCCCCCATTGAAAATAATTTTAGTCACCTTTTCGCTTAATACAGGACATGGTTGTGTTCGACCAGAAAAATATTTCATTTACTGTGTGCTTAACACAAATCAAAACGTTATTGCCGAAGAATCATCAAGCGATGACTTTCCCATGTTCTTCCGTCGGGAAGAAGTGTGCGCACAATGTAAACACCATCTGAAACACCAGGCAGTTCAAGCCGACTTCGATCCTCAACATCATTCCAGGTTTTAAGTATCCTCCCGTTTAAATCGTACATCTCCACACGATTCAAAGTGACACCCGTCTCGTGGGTAAACGATATTTCAAAATACCTATCCGCCGGATTGGGGTAAAGTTTAATCTGTTGAATGCGCTGAGCAAAATTGTAAACGGTATTGGTAGGCATACTGTCTTCCTCCACCTCAACCATAATTCCTTTAAAAAAGTGTAAACCTCCTGACACATTACCCAAAATGGCCTCTGGTAATGAGTCGCCGTCGAAATCATACATGGCTACAGCATTGCGCCATCCACTTTTCAAAAACTGATTGCTTTCCAGCACTGAGGGCACAACGTTAAAACGAATGTTGGGTCGCACTTTTGTCGAATCGGCAAACGGCAATTCACAGCCATTTTGTAATAAGGTGTTATTACCACTTTGATTCGTATTTAGTCCGTACGCATGAAGATAGTCGGTTTGCATGGTGCCATTCATGTCGATATTCGAGAAAATATTGCTGTTTCTTTGAAAGCAGACCTCCACTAAAACATCACTTTCACCATCCCATGCAAAGGCTCCTGAATTAAATGGAATTTCATTCCAACCTCTACTGATGGACCAAACACCACTGAATACTTCCTGTCCCGACGGCAAAAACCCGCTGGCAAAACTCGGATTTTTCACATTGCTCATTCGCACTCTAAACCCCTGTGTAAGGTTGGGGTTACCTGTAGACGTCACCTCAAAGCTGATGGAAGTCATTCGTCCGGAATATATATTTTGTGCTTGAAGTTCTTCTTTTTTAATGATGAACTGATTTCTTCCATTTCGTCTGGTTGAGCCCAAGAGACTCAATTCAGGCGTGTTCAAATCAATGGTATCACTACCCATTTGAACAGAGGTATTAGTCGGTAAGTCTAGAACGGCTTGAATGCTGTCAAAAGCAAGAACACCTTGTCCGTACGAACCCACCAAAAACAAAAGCTCTCCTGTTGGATAACGGTAAAACGACGGCATGGCATTCCCTTCAGCGTCGATGGGTCGTCTGGTGCTTATACCCGAGAATTGATTGGTCACCAGTTGGAAAGAGGGGTTTCCAACTGTACCTGTATTTTCGTAGTAATGTATATGCCCTTGTTGATCGCCTATAAACAGCTCGGGGAGTGAGTCTCCGGTTACATCGTACAATACAGGCGCAGAAACATCGGGTACGCTAATGCCTAAATAATTAAAGACCGGTGCTGCAAACTGAGGATTGGAAGCTCCGCCGATGTTTTCGAGAAAAATAAGACTTCCATCGTATTGACCCAACACGATATCTAAGTCACCGTCATTGTCTATATCATATACCGTAGGAAACAGATAAGATATTTTGTGCTGAGCCATGTTTCCAAAATCGGTATCAACCAACTGAAATTCCGGTTGGGTAGCTGTGCCTGTATTTTGATAAAGGTACAAGCGACCATTCCAGTTGAACATCGTGTCCTCTCTAAAACCGATGGTGCCTATTAGCAAGTCGGGTAAACCGTTTCCTGTAAAATCGGCCAAAACAGGAAATGCACCTGTACTTACTTCAATCATATCTTCTTGTAAGAACCGCCTATTTTGCAAGCGAAAATCCGGAAGTGAATCTAATCCAATATTTTTATAAAAATGCACACTGGTATCTGAGCTGCCATATATAATGCTATTCGAGGTTACAATAAGGTCTTTAACCCCATCGTGGTCAACGTCTAAATAGAACATGGCTGGGAAATTAGGCATGTTGACGGGGACATCATACGATGGAAATATTGTGTCCATAGAGGTCATAATGGCCGTATCAAGCCAGCCTGTATTAAAGGCGGCTATAGCTCCCGGAAACTCACTGTCTCCAAGAATCAAATCATAGAGGCCGTTACCCGTTAAGTCGAGTGACAACAACGCAGATTCTGCATGTTGAACAGCTTCGGTTTTTTGAGCGCTTATCAACCCCAACGACAAACTATCGTAGTAATCATCTATGCGGTTGCCTGAGTAATTGCAAGACAGTAAATCCAAACGGTTACCAGTGATGGATTCCATAAATTTACCATAGCAAATCTCCGCTATTTCAAAATCCAAGCCACAGGGTTGCATGTTGCGAAACTCGGTAACTATAACGCCAAGCATATTAAAAGCTAATATATCAATGGCGCCGTCTTTATTGACGTCTTTAAACACCGGGACATCGGAGCCGTTTATGTGAATACTCACATCTCTTCCCGTGTTGGTTCTATATGTTATAAAGGGGCCTGAAACTGCTTTTTCAAATCGAAGTTCAGTCGCAGTAGAGACATTGGTATAAATCATTACTGAAGTACTTCCAAGTTCTCCCACTGTCATGATATCCAATTTGCCGTCACAGTTATAGTCGGCCGTCTGAATATAGTTAGCCGCCGGCGGAAGGTATTTAATCAAATCGTGGTCATATCGATAATAAAAATTCCCCGAATCACCTTCCTTAATAAGCGGAACATAGCGATTACCGCTTCTATCAAACCCCAAGATGTCCATTGTCCCATTGAGGTTCAAGTCCATTTCAACCATTTGAAACTGATCGATACCTCCGGCCCAAGCCAAAGAAAGAGTGTCGCCATCAACAATGACTGGGACAGTATCAACGTATTGGAAGTCTAAGCGAAGCTGTGGCGTCTGTGCTTGAGCAAAAGAAACTACAAAAAACAACAAACCAAGAGTAAAAAATCGTTTCATCTAACTGTGTATTATCTCATACAAATATACAAATCAAAAATCACTTTTCATGGTGATTATTGTTACAATTGTATCTTTTTTAGCCCACAATAAAATCAAATATTTACTATAGCCATTGTGGTTTTTCACAAAATCAGATTCGGTCTGCATAAAAAAAATCGACAAATTAAAAACCATGGCTCATTTATCCTTATCAATATTATATATTTGCCGTCCGTTTAAAAAAATTAGTTAACAAACAATTACAGTATGCAAAATAAGGGGTTAATCCGAGGCTTTGCCATTGTTTTTGCCTTAGCCTGCCTTTTTCAATTGTCGTTTTCATTCGTGACTTATCGCGTTGAAAAGGCTGCAAAGGCTTACGCTGATGGCGACATAGAGAAAGAAAACGCCTATTTGGACTCCATGGCCAACCAAAGAGTTTTCAATTTAGGGTTGCGCAATTACACATTCAGTGAAGTCAAAGAACGCGAAATCAACCTGGGTCTTGACCTTAAAGGCGGTATGAATGTCATTCTTGAGGTGTCTGTTAAAGACATCATCAAGGAGTTGTCGAACGACAAGGAAGAGCCGTTACTGATTGCTGCCATTGAAGCTGCAGATAAAAATGTTGGCGGATCCAACGAATTATATGTCAATGTGTTCTTTCGCGAATTGGATCGCATCATTGCCAATGAAGACGAGAAAATCAATTACGCATCTTCTCGCTTATTCGGTACCAAAATGATGAACGACCGTCTTGGCTTTAACGCGCAAGACGCTAGAATCAAAGAAGAGTTGCGCGGTGAAGTTGAAGCAGCTGTTTCCAATGTTTATACGGTGTTGCGTGCACGTATCGACCAATTTGGTGTGGTACAGCCCAACATTCAAAAACTGGAAAACACCGGCCGTATCCTTGTAGAACTTCCGGGTGTTAAAGATCCGGAACGGGTTAAGCGCCTATTACAAAGTACCGCGCAGTTGGAATTTTGGAATCTCTACGAAGGTGTTGAATTAATTGAATTCTTAGGACAAGCCAATGAGCGCTTACGCACTTTGGTTGAGCGTCCTGAAGGTGAAGAGCGCGATGCTGACATCAGTGAGGTTTTGGGCGATATGGATATTGAGCCTATGAGCGATGAAGAAATCGACCAATTAGACATAGAAGATGCTGATAACGTTGACGAAGCAACTGAGTCAGAAAATGAATTGGACGCACTTCTAGATGAACAAGCAGAAGAAGAAGACTTTGAATCTTTACTCTCCGACGAAGGCGATACCACAGAAATCGACGAAGAAGAGATGTTTAATCCACTCTTTGACGTATTTGCGCCCAACTACGACTTTCAAGAAAACCGTCCGGGTAGAGGTCCAATCGTAGGATATACCCGTGTTCAGGATACTGCTAAAGTCAATGAATACTTGAGAATGTCTCAGGTTCGCGCCCTTTTACCTCCTTCAATGCGTTATGTACGCTTTGCGTGGTCGGCTAAGCCGGAAGGTCCTGACCAACTCGTATACTTATTGGCACTAAAAGGCAACCGCGATATGACGCCTGCACTTGACGGCGACGTTGTGGTTGACGCCCGTCAAGACTTCGATGAGCGCAACCGCCCCATTGTCAACATGCGCATGAATGCCGTTGGCTCTCAAAAATGGCAAAAAATTACCCGTGAAGCCTCCAGTCAAGAACCCAAGCGCAGCGTTGCCGTGGTACTCGACAACCTGGTTTACTCCTTCCCTACCGTGCAATCGGAAATCAGTGGAGGTAGTACGCAAATCAGTGGAAACTTTAACATCCTTGAAGCACAGGATTTGGCCAATATCTTAAAGGCCGGTAAACTTCCTGCGCCTGCCCGTATCGTTCAAGCCGATGTGGTTGGACCATCACTCGGTCAAGCCGCCATTCGCGCCGGACTTTACTCCTTTGTATTGGCCTTGATCATTGTACTTGTTTACATGATTTTCTACTACAATGTTGCCGGTGTTGCATCCAATGTAGCCTTGATCGTAAACATGTTCTTTATCTTTGGAGTGCTGGCGAGTTTGGGTGCCGTTCTTACCCTTCCGGGTATTGCGGGTATCATCTTAACCATCGGTATTGCGGTGGATGCCAACGTACTTATCTATGAACGGGTGCGAGAAGAAATTCGCGCCGGAAAAGGGTTGAAATTGGCCGTTGAACACGGTTACAAACAAGCGATGTCTTCCATCCTCGATGCGAATATCACCACCTTACTTACCGGTATCATTCTATATGTATTTGGAACCGGTCCCATCCGTGGCTTTGCTACGACTTTGATCATTGGTATTTTCACATCATTATTCTCTGCCATTTTCATCACCCGTTTGATTCTCGAAAGCCGTTTGGCCAAAAAGCAATCGGTAAAATTTGGCAGCAAATTGACCATGAATGCCTTTTCCAATATCAAAATTGATTTTGTTGGAAAACGCAACAAATCTTACCTTATTAGTGGTATTATCATTGTTATCGGCATTGTCTCTCTATTTGTTAGAGGCCTCGACTACGGCGTTGATTTCGTTGGAGGGCGTTCGTTCCAAGTGCGATTTGAAGAGCCCGTAAATACGGTCGACATACAATCTGAATTGGCCAACGTTTTCGTCGACGAAAGCGGTACACCACAGCCTCCTATTGTAAAAACCATTGGTGATGCCAATCAGGTGATTATTACCACCAAGTATCGCATTGATGAATCGGGCATTGAAGTGGAAGATGCCATTCGTCAGAAGTTGTTTGAAGGTTTGCAGCCATTTGTTGCCGAAGGCACCGAATACGGCTCCTTTATGAATCCCAACAACGCCGATTACGGCGTGGTGGCTGAGCGACAAGTTGGACCGACCATTGCAGCGGACATCAAGCAAGCAGCCATTTGGGCCATCTTGTTCTCCATCGTGGTCATCTTCCTTTACATCCTCCTGCGATTTAGAGGCTGGCAGTTTAGTTTGGGGGCAGTAAGTGCCGCCACACACGACGTATTGGTCGTATTGGCACTCTTCTCCATCTTCTACGGTATCCTTCCGTTCAGCTTAGAAATCGACCAATCGTTTATCGCGGCCATTCTTACGGTTATTGGTTACTCGCTGAATGACACGGTGGTTGTATTTGACCGTATTCGTGAATACTTTGCCACACACAGCAAGCGCAAGCCTATCAAAGAAGTGGTCAACGAGGCGGTAAACAGTACCATCAGTCGTACAATCAACACCTCGGCAACGACCTTCTTCGTATTGTTGGTCATCTTCATCTTTGGAGGTGATGTAATTCGTGGATTTATGTTTGCCTTGATGGTTGGTGTGGTCGTCGGTACATACTCTTCCGTATTCATAGCCACCCCAATTATGGTTGACACCTATACGGAAAAAGCGCGATTGCGTGAAATTGAAAGAAAGAATAAACCAATTGCAGAAGGTGCAAACACACCATAATAGCATTTGGTTGCTGATAATCAAAAAGCCCATCGATTCTTCGATGGGCTTTTTTTTTTGTACTACCAGCACAAACCAAAGCGTACTGACGTTTAATTTCTATCGTACCTTTGCCGCATTATCATTTTACTATGCAGTTCTTACTATTCAACATAGGATTCGGGGAGTTGGGCTTTGTTGTTCTCATGATCATCATGTTCTTCGGATCAAAGCAAATTCCCGCCATTGCTCGTGAATTGGGCAAAGGCATTCGCATGGTAAAAGATGCCACGGACGACATCAAGCGAAGCATCAACGACAATGCAATCAACGACGATGATTTAGACGAAGACAACAGCGCTAAAGATTCACTTACCGATGCGGTTAAAGAGGGGAAGAAGGCGATTGAGGAGATAACGGGAACGATCAAACGAAAGCTGTAGTCTGAGGTCTGGTTTTACGGATGGTAATGCTACGCACGCATGGAGTACTGCGTACGCATGGTTTGCGAATGTATATAAAGGCCAAATATTGGTCTTTACATGCATTCGTAAAACCAAACCTCCAAACTTCCAAACCTCCAAACAGATACAACCCTAAGGCTATAACAAATCAAATATTGGCCATTAAATGCATTCGCAAACCCGACCTCCGACTAATCCATCAAGCCATTACTGCCATACGTGAACCCAAGCGTGCGCAGCGCCCCAAGCGTGCGCAGCACCCCATGC
>JAIUMB010000070.1 GCA_022565745.1 Cryomorphaceae bacterium
GCGAGTTGTGCTTGAGCAACTTTATTTTGAATGACATTGTAACCGGCTTTTTCGAGCATGTCGACACCGGCAGGGTGGAGGCCGTCGTTGGCCAATACATTAATGGGCATAATTATCCGTGTTTTTGGGTGAATGATTGCATGACATCGATCAAAACTTTGACGCTTTCTACCGGCATGGCGTTATAAATGCTCGCACGGTAACCACCTACATCGCGGTGGCCGTTTAGACCATTTATATTGGCTTCTTTCCACATGGCGTCAAAAGCATCTTTTTTAGAATCGTCATTTAAAAGGAAGGTGACGTTCATTAGTGAGCGGTCTTCTTTTGCTGCTGTGCCAACAAACATTGGATTGTTGTCGATCTCACTATACAGCATTTCAGCTTTTTCTCGGTTACGTTTTTCAATCCAAGATAAGCCGCCATTTTTATCGAGCCAACGAAGAGTAAGCATAGATACATACACGGCAAATACCGGTGGGGTATTAAACATCGACTCCTTTTTGATATGGGTGGAATAGTCGAGCATGGTTGGAATGGTGCGGCCAGACTTTCCCAAAATATCATCTTTTACAATCACCAAAGTGGTACCGGCTGGACCCATGTTTTTCTGTGCTCCGGCATAAATCAAATCGAATTTACTGTAGTCCATTTCACGACAGAAGATATCCGACGACATATCGCAAACCATTGGAACATTAAGCTCAGGGAATTCATGCATTTGTGTGCCAAAAATGGTGTTGTTGGACGTGCAGTGAAAATAATCAACATCAGAAGGAACGGTATATCCTTTGGGAATATAGCTGAAGTTTTTATCTTTAGAGGATCCAAGAACTTGTACCTCACCAAAGAGTTTTGCTTCCTTGATGGCTTTGGTGGCCCATACACCGGTCTCGGTGTAAGCGGCTTTACCATTTTGAGCCTTTAAAAGGTTTTGTGCAACCATGGTAAATTGCATACTGGCGCCGCCTTGAAGAAAAAGAACCGAATAACCTTCTGGGAGTTTGAGAAGTTTTTTGACCAAAGCGGTGGCTTCATCCATTACCGCTACGAAGTTTTTACTGCGGTGAGAAATTTCAATCAGTGATAAGTTGAGGTTGTCAAAGTTTTTTACGGCCTCGGAAGCTTCGTTGAGCACCTCCTGAGGAAGAATACTTGGACCTGCAGAAAAGTTGTGTACTTTCATGTTTGTTTGGTTATACGGATTACGTTTTAGGCGATTCACAAATGATGAGAACCGATTGACCGCGAAAATAGAAAATCAAAAGATACTTTGATAATAAATCAAGTACTTTTTTGTGTGATTTGATGATTTGTTAAAGAACTTCGGTCTGAATGCTTAACGCTAAAGTACGGTTTAAATAACGCCAATCTTAAAAACAGTTCCTTTTAAACATGTAAAATCGGTATTAATGAGGCATCATCAACTCATTATTAACGCCACCAACCAATCACTAACTTCTGAGTGCTTTAAGTTTCTTGATGTTAATCAAACCGAAAGCAAATGGAGCCACCATGGCGATAAGAGCACTGCAAATTAATGCTGCTGGCCACATCATAAAGGCTGAGAGTAGTTTAAAGCTAATGAATTGCATCATTACCATACTCAGCAGGGAAATCCATTGCATTTTATGGATTTGAATGTGATAAATTCTCCGTGCAAAATACATTTGCATCAGTGCAGCAATCCACTGTGTAATGGCGGTAGCAATGGCTGCGCCTATTTCTGCAAAATACCAAATCAATACAATGTTGAGGGTAAAGTTTACGCCCAATCCACCTAAGGCGATGCGGTTTAAAATTTTTGTTTTACCTCCTGCGGTTAATGCGCTGCCGTATAAATATCCCATGTAAAAGGCCGGTAAACTCATCATTAAAATGGCCATTGTGTACCCCATAGATGCAGTGGCGTGGTCGTAAAACCAATGTACCAGTGGTTGGTGAAAAACCAATACCACCATGGCCACACTTAGTGAAATAGAAAGCAGTAGGTTGTGAGAGGTGCGCATCAGTGTGCCGTAATAATGTTGATTATTGAGTTTTCGGGTAAACACAGGAATCAACACAAAACTGTACAAGACACCAATCTGTATGGCAATGTCTAATAGTCTGAAAGCTCCGGCATACATCCCGCCCGAAACACTGCCCTTCATGCGTTCCACCATCACACCGTCGAGGCGGGTGTATAAGCCCATAACAAGGATTAGTGAAGCAAAAGGCAAGGCCTGTTTTAATACATTTTTTATTCGTTTGCGGTCAAATCGCCACGCCATTTCAGTGAGCTTATGGCGAATGATGCTTGACCCGATGCCCAAGGCAAGAAAATACGCCAAAGTTTGCCCGCCAATGAAATACTCAATGTGAAAAGTATCGCTCTTGCCGTAAAGTAAAAATCCAACGATAAGCACCATTAGCAACTTATCGGCAACGGATAAAAATGCATCCCATTTGAATAGTTGTAAGCCGCCCACATATGAACGAATAAAAAGTACAGACGATAATAAAAACTGATTGACAATCATCCAGCCCAGCAATTTCAACATATAGGCATCGTAGCCCAGAATAATTCCCGTAGCGCCCGCCACCAAAGCAAAGAAGAAAAACAACAATATTCGCAAGAAAAACAAGGAGGGAAAATATGCCTTAATTGACGAAGCATCTCCGGCAACATTTCGCGTGTTTGACATATTAATGCCCATATCAAGCAATATGGCAAACATCAATGTGATGTTTAACAAGGCAAAATAGCCGCCATAAACATCCGCCCCAACCCGGTTTTGCACAACCATATCAATGCCAAATACCCAAATGGGCTTGATCAGCACATTTAGTACAAAGAAAAAGGTGATGCCACTGAGGAATTTTCCGCGCATATGGTGTTTCAAAATATTAGGCAAATGTAGGGAGTAACAAATGTTTTTGGCACGGGGTTGGTAAACATTCGCGTTATCGTCTATATTTGTCGAACTTAATTTAAACACCATGACTTCTACAGCAAATAAGCTTTTATCTACTTTGATTGTTTTTTTAATGATTGGCAGTGTGGCAACTGTTTCTACTTCTTGTAAAAGTTTTAAACCTCCAGGAGAAGAGGTGACAGGTCCTTTTGACGGAAGAAAGTACCAGTCTAACAACAGATATTTTCGCGCCACTGGTCAAGCCATTTCTCAGGATGCCAACACTTCAAAAACCCGTTCTATGACCAATGCCAAAGCGAGATTGGCTGGTACGGTATCTTCTACCATGCGTACGGTCGCCGACGAGTACACACAGGAAAAGGGCATTGCTAATGCAGGTGAGTTTATGGAGCGTTACGAAGTATTGTCGAGAGAAGTGGTCAATCAAACCATTGCCGATATTAGAACCATTGGTGAACGTACCTTTCGCTTAGAAAATGGGCGTTTTCAAACCTATACGGCGCTAGAAATTCGCAAAAGACACATGTATCGTCACATGCGACGTTTGGCAGAAGCGCGTCGCGACTGGAATGATGACGACCGCAAAGCATTTTATGACCTGCTGGATTATTTAGAATCCGAAGCCGAGTAGGGGAAAGCCTTACGATTACCCGTAGACGTGCAAATAGGTGCATTGCGCGCACCTAATCAGCTGAATGTGGTTGTCCATACCCAATAATATAGATTTAAACCATTTAAATGAGGAAGCCGAGAAAAAACATTGCCCTTCATTGGAAAATTCTCATGGGTTTGGTGGCTGGTATTGTTTGGGCAATTGTATCCGGTTTACTGGGCTGGTCATCATTTACGCTTGATTGGATTGCTCCATTTGGAGATATTTTTCTCAGACTTTTAAAACTCATCGCGGTACCGTTGGTGCTGTTTAGCATCATCAGTGGAATTGGTGGTTTAGGTACGCCTGAGTCGTTGGGCCGTTTGGGAACCAAAACACTATTGGCATATTTACTTACAACAGTCACCTCCGTTGGATTGGGCTTGTTGCTGGTCAATTCCATTGCGCCGGGCAAGTTGGTCGATCAACAATCGCGTGAAGACAATCGCTTGGCTTACGAAATATGGGCAAAAAGTGAAGGCATTCAGTTTTTAGACGAAGATTGTTTGAGCTGTAAACCAGAGTTTGCTGAACGGTTAGAACGCGTTGCTCAACGCATGGGAGAGGCCTCTTTAGATAGCGATATTGCAGAAAAAAAAGAAAAAGTTGACGACCGACCGTTGGCCTTTTTTATCAATATGGTTCCGGATAATTTATTTTTAGCGCTGGGTGATAATCGCTTAATGTTACAAATCATTTTTTTCGGTCTATTCTTCGGTGTTTCTATTTTATTTATTCCCGATGAAAAATCAAAACCTGTAAAGGATATTGTAGAGTCTATAAATACGGTTTTTTTAAAAATGGTAGACCTCGTCATGAAAGCATCTCCTTTTTTGGTGTTTGCCTTAATGGCTGGCGTAATTGCAGAAATGGCTGGCGATAACTTGAGTAAGATGCTTGATATTTTTGCCGGATTGACATATTACGCTCTGGTGGTAGTCCTCGGGTTGGCTTTGCTGGGGTTTGGATTGTACCCCCTAATTGTGCACTTGTTTGTTCGCAAACTGAATTACCGCAAATTTATGAAGGCGCTTAGTCCTGCCCAATTACTGGCATTCTCAACTTCAAGCAGTGCAGCAACCTTACCAGTGACCCTGGAATGTGTGGAAAAAGGTGTAGGTGTTGATCGCAAAATAACAGGATTTGTTTTACCCATTGGCGCTACGGTCAATATGGACGGAACAAGCTTGTATCAAGCCATAGCTGTCATTTTTCTAGCGCAAATGCACATGGTAGATCTGACATTTGCTCAGCAACTGACCATTGTACTAACAGCTACTTTAGCCAGTATTGGTAGTGCTGCCGTTCCTAGTGCTGGTATTATTATGCTCATTATAGTTATGGAAGCCGTCTCACTAAATCCAGCTTGGATAGCGCTTATTTTACCCATTGATAGGATTTTGGATATGTGTAGAACCGTTGTAAACGTTACAGGTGATGCCACCGTTGCTACCGTAATTGCGTATACCGAAGACAGTCTAAATGAACCTGCGGAAACGGTAGATTGATACATTTGTGTTTGAATGTTGTATTTGCTATTTTTACAGTCCCATAATCGCGCAAAAATTGTGTTTTTTGTTATGTGAACGCAAACAAATCTTCTTAACCTGCCTAGTCTATGAAAAAAATTCTCAAATATTTCGCCATCATTTTTATTCTATTGATTGGGGTGCTTGTATCTGCCCCTTTTTTGTTTAAAAATCAAATCATGGAATTGGTGCGGAATACGGCCAATAAACACCTAACAGCCGATGTGGATTTTAGAGATGTGGGAATCAGTCTAATCAGAAATTTCCCCGACTTAACGCTTGATGTTTATGATTTTTCCATTACAGGGCGGGACACGTTTGCCGATGTAACATTGTTGCATGTTGAGGATTTTCGCTTTACCCTTAACTTGATGAGTGTCATTAAAGGCGATCAAATTGATATCAAAACCATAGCTCTGTTTCGTCCGTATGTTCATATTGTTGCATTGGACTCTCTATTGGTCAACTACGACATCATGGTTCCGGATGAGACGACCGACGATGCGTCAATAGAGCCAGAAACCACAGAAGAAAGTGCTTTTTCACTGTCTTTGCGTCGCTTTAGTATACGGGATATGGCGTTTAAGTACGAAGACCATGAAAGTAACATCTACGTTGAAATGGAAGGGTTGAATCACGTACTTAGTGGCAACTTCACTCAAGATGATGTCGATATTTCTACCGAAACAAATATTAATAGACTTCGCTTTATCTTGGATGGTATTACCATGCTGGCTGATGTAGAAGCCAAGGCCGACGTGGATTTGAAGTTTAACCAACCATCATTTTCCATAGATATTCAAGAGGGAAGCTATGCCATGCTGAATGCATTGCGACTCGATTTGTTTGGCAACATCACCATGCCAGAAGAGATTATAGATTTGGATTTGACTTTTGGCACACCTTCCTCTGAATTAAAACCTCTGATATCTTTAATACCGGCCTACTATATGGCCGATTTCGAAGGACTTGATGTTAGCGGTGTATTTGATTTTGGAGGAAACATCAAAGGCATTTACGACGGTGAAAATGAGATTTATCCGTCTATGGACATAAAACTAAAAGCAAAGAACGGTCGCATCAAATATCCAGATTTGCCTTCTGAAATCAGTAACTTGATGATAAATGCGTCGGTTCAACACCCTGGAGGCGACCTAGACAAGTTAAAGCTCGATGTTTATCAGTTTGCTATGAATATGGCCGGACAAACGATAAATGCCTCTTTTGCCTTAGCAACACCAATGAGTGATCCTGCTGTATCGCTCAACGCCAAAGGAAAATTGGTTTTTGATGATTTGATAAAGGTGGTTCCTTTAGAAGAAACTATGGATATTAAGGGCATAGCCAATCTTGACGTAAAGTTTTCAGCGAGAATGTCAGACGTAGAACATGAGCGATACGACAATATCATTGCCTATGGCGAAGGAGAGCTCAGCGATTTTAAATACACCGATTCAGACATGCCGTATCCGGTAGAAATTCCTCATGCCTACATGGTATTGAAACCAGAGATGGTCAACGTAGAGTCGTTCAAATTAAAATTGGGCTCCACCGACATTCAGGCTACCGGTCGACTTGATAATTTGATACACTACGTTATGTCTGATGTTGAATTGCAAGGCCGTTTTAATGTGGTGTCAAATACGTTGAATATAGACGAACTCATGCTGTTTATGCAGGAAGAAGACCCCGAGAATGCAAAGGTTGTGGCTACGGAAGACGGCGAAGTAGAGGTGCTTACTGTAGAGGATATTCGATTGCCGGAGCATGTTGATTTTGCAATGACGGCTAGAGTGGACAATATTGTTTATGACAACATGGACATTAAGAACCTCAGTGGTGAAGTTCACCTGAAAGATCAAACCTTGCGCATGAACCAAACGCAAATGGAATTGATGGGCGGTCGATTGGTAATGGATGGTTCATTTGATACGAAAGAAGAAAAACCCAAGGCTTCTTTTGCGATGGATCTCTCCAATATCCCTTTTGCCAATGCCTATAACACCCTCGACATGGTAAAGCAATTGGCGCCAATCATGGAAAATGCAGAAGGGGTGTTCTCAACCCGTTTCTCGATGAATACACTGATCAATCAAGATTTGTCAATTGATTTAAATAGCTTAACAGCCGAAGGTATGTTGCGTACAGCAGGTGTGGTCTTAAGGACGGAAGTACTCGATAAAATTGCTGATTTCTTGAGAAATGATGAATACCGTAAATTATCTCTGTCTAATACATTGGCCGAATTTGAAATCAACGATGGGCGGCTTTATTTAAAACCAACAGATCTTAAGGCCAAGCAACTTAAAGGTACGGTAGAAGGTAGTTCAGGTCTCGACCAAACCTTAGATTTTACCATGGATTTAGAAGTGCCATTTAAAAGTGTACGTGCTGATAAATTACTTTCTCAGATTGGATCTAAAACACCTTCAAATGTTGAAGTACAAGTGCTCATTGGCGGAACTTACAGCGCACCAACCGTAAAAACATCTCTGGGCAGTTTAGGAAAAGGTCTCATAGATGATGTGAAGAGTCAAGTTAAGGATCGCGTGAAAGAAGAGGTTGATGATGCGGTTGAAAAAACCCGTCAGCGTGCACGAGATGAAGCTGATAAGCTATTGAAAGACGCCCAAGAACGCGCCGATAGAGTAGTGGCTGAAGCAGAGCGTCAAGCAGAGCGTGTTCGACAAGGTGGTAAGGAGACAGGTGCTCGTTTGCGCAAAGAAGCCAAAGAGCAAGGCGACCGGTTAATAGCCGAGGCAGGTAATAATTTATTAAAGAAGCGTGCTGCCGAAGAAGCCGCAAGTCGATTAAGGCGCGAAGCCGATAGAAACGCTTCACGAGTAGAACAAGAAGCCGATGATCGCGCTAATCAAATCGTTGAACGCGCGCAAAAAGAAGCCGATGGTATAATGAATGAAGCACAAAGTAACCGTGATAAATTGGATTAGTGTTTGTTTAGTTGTTTTTAGTCTCTCCGTTGCTGCTCAGCCTGAACTGGGTGAGTGCGATAGAGATGTTGCTGAGGTTTCAGAAAACCAGTTTCAGCGGGCTAGAAAAGCATGGGAGCAAAAAAATCAAAGAGAGTTAAAGCGAAACTTAGAGTTGGCGCTGCGCTCGGATGAAAATAATCCCCATGCACTCTATTATTATGGAGAGTTTAATGCTCGCAGCGGCAACATCCGCATTGCTGAGGCGGTGTGGAGTCGATTGTTGGATATCTGTCCAGACTACAAATCGGAGGTTATTTTTAAACTAGGGGTAATTATGCTGGAAAATGGTCAGCAAGAAAAGGCCTTTGAGTTATTAAATCGCTATATCCAGCACCCTGAACGGGAAAAGCGATTGGTCAAACAAGCGGAAAAGATCATGTCTGAGGTAGACTTAGTAGCGCAATTGAAGTCTAATCCCATCCCATTTGATCCGAAACCACTGGAGTACATTTGTACCGAAGACGATGAATATCTTGCCGTGGTAAGTCCAGACGGAGAAATGGTTTTCTTCACCAGAAGATCTGAAAAGCGCGATAAGTACGGTGGGCCTGCCATTGACAAGAAAATAGTAAAAGAAGAGTTTTCCCGAGCCGAACTGCGATCCGACGGTAAGTTTGAAAAAGGCTCCCCCCTGCCACCTCCTTTTAATGAAGGCTTGAATGAAGGCGGACCTACCATTGATGCGGCTAATCGAGAGCTTTACTTTACGGTTTGTGAAAGAGATAAAGAGGGTTATCAAAACTGTGATATTTACATGTCAAGACGAACCGGCATGTATTGGTCTGTTCCCGAAAGTGTAGGGGACTTAATCAATCGTCCGGATAGCTGGGAGTCACAACCTTCGATCAGTCCCAATGCCGATATGTTGTATTTCGCCAGCAATAGAAAAGGTGGCAAGGGCGGTATTGACTTGTACGTTTCAAAACGAAACAGCGATGGGAGTTGGGGAGAGCCAAAAAACTTGGGACCAGACATAAACACACATAAAGACGAAAAATCTCCATTCATTCATTCCGATGGTAAAACATTGTACTTTTCCAGTAATGGACATCCAGGTTTAGGAGGCTTTGATGTGTTCTACAGCGTTTATGAAAATGATGAATGGGAAACACCAAAAAATATAGGTTTCCCCATCAATACGGAAGAAGACGATCTAGGACTTTCGGTAAACTTAGAAGGAACAAAAGGCTATTTTTCAAGCAATACTCTTAAAGGTAAAGGGGGATGGGACGTGTTTTATTTTACGTTACCTGAAGTGATTCGCCCTAGTGAAGTAACTTTAGTTAAGGGCCGGTTACTGGATGAGCACAATCAACCAGAGCTTGATGCCTCATTAGAAATTAAAAATCTCAATACCAAAGAGAAACAGCAAGTAAACATTGATGAAACAACCGGCGAGTACGCCGCTGTGGTAGCCAAGAATCCCGATGTAGATCATATTGTAACGGTTAAGAAAAAAGGAGCCGCATTTAGTAGTAAGTTTTTAGCTGGTGATGATAAAACCGCCTTTGTTGAGGCCGATTTACAGGTAAAGGAGATTCAGAAAGGAGAGGAGTACCGACTGAATGACATTACTTTTGCCACCAATAGTTATGATTTAAACAGGGTGGCTCGAGCCGTTATTGAGGAGTTTATCATTTTTTTAGAAAATAACCCTAAGGTAAATGTGGAAATCCAAGGTCATACAGACAATGTTGGTAGTGATGCAGATAATTTGGCGTTGAGTAAAAATCGAGCACGCGTAGTTTACGAATATTTGGTAAGCAATGGGGTAAGCAAAAGCAGATTACAGCACAATGGATATGGTTCAAGTAGGTCTGTAGCCGACAACAGCACAGAAGAAGGGAGGTCTCAAAATAGACGCACCGTATTTGTCATTCGCTAAGGCTGGCGCATAATTGAATATCCACTTTTTTCTTTATGGTATTCCGCGAGGTATTCCTGTTCACTTTGTCCGGGAGTAGGGATTAATGTTACATCGATATCATACGGTTGAATATCCATAATGGTGGAATAACCACTTCGACAATAAAGACGCTTGCTTTGG
Organism: Cryomorphaceae bacterium; assembly: GCA_022565745.1. Taxonomy (GTDB): domain Bacteria; phylum Bacteroidota; class Bacteroidia; order Flavobacteriales; family Schleiferiaceae; genus CSBr16-58. Next base: position 10,140 of record JAIUMB010000070.1, read on the forward strand.
GAGAGGAATCTTGAAATCTCTCCTGGTTGAGCAAAGGGGATTACTTCGACCTGATCGCTCGTTTCAATGGGCGTTGTATTTGTGCCCCTTATGCACAAGATGCTTTGTTGTTTCTTGCATAACTCATCAAGTAACCACTTTTCTAAAATGCTGCGCTGAGGCTCCGGTCCACTGAGAAGAATCATGGCATCGTATTTTTTATAAAGACCAGGAACAGGACCGGGAACACGAGAAAGTCTTCCCAGCCATTTCGTTGGCAAGGGGTTGTTCTTCCACGTGCTTAGTTCTCCACTTAACTTTAAATATTTGTCATCGGGTATCCACAGCGCTTGGTGTTTTTTTATGATGTGTCGATGTATACGAGTAGCAGCCATACCTACAACACCGCCTTTTATGGTAAGTTGATGTGATATAAATATATTATGTGCATTAGGGTGCCGACATCCTAAGCGATTATCTGAGATGATCCAATCAAAAACATTCTTTTGATACAGTTGCTTCACGGCTTTCTTTTCCCTAAAAACCACTTGTATCATTTTGGGAATTTGCAACAACAATGCCCACCAGAACACACTGTGTTTGGCATATTTGATGTTATAAGCAGGAAGTTTGTGAAATATGAGCTGAGGAAAAGCATGTCTCAATATATCTAACGCTTGACCATCAGATGCAATGTGGAGTTGATGTCCTTCATCTAGGAGGCGTTCTATGATAGGAATACTTCTTGTTGCGTGCCCCAATCCCCAATTGAGCACACAAAATAAAATTTTCTTTGACATGATAAGAGCAAATATACGGTTGTACTTTTGCGCACATGGCAAGAAAAAAATTAAAAAGATTCGAAGATAACGCGCAATATAAGCACGTTGTAGAGCCTTCACGCGAGGAGGCGGCTAAGGGTATTCCGCAGCGAGGTTGCTGGCGTGATTGGTTCGGCAGAGACGGACGATTGGTTGTTGAGTTGGGATGTGGTAAAGGTGAATACACCGTAGCGTTAGCAAAAACCAACAGTGATGCGTTACATATTGGTGTAGACATCAAAGGCGCACGATTGTGGTACGGTGCAACAGATATTGTTAACGAAGGGTTGAGCAATGCCGCATTTCTAAGAACAGAGATCAATCTAATAGACGGCTGTTTCGCAGAAGGAGAAATAGATGAGATTTGGATAACGTTTCCTGATCCTCAAATCAAATTTAAAAGAACCAAGCATCGTTTAACGCATCCCGACCGTTTAGAACAATACTCAAAGCTGTTGAAACCAGGTGGTATTATGCATTTAAAGACCGATAGTGAGTTTTTTCACGGCTATACCCTCGGAGTTTTGCAAAATAGAAAAGATTTTTTAGTGGAAACTGCATATTTTGATATCGATTTACAACTTACAAAAAAGGACAGCATACTCCATACAGTAAGAACGTACTATGAAAATATGTTTAGGAATAAAGGGAAGGCGATAACGTACTTAAGAGCAATAAAAAAGGATGTCAACAAAAAAATATAAACATTTTTTTGTTGATATTAAAGTTTTTTTTATACATTAGCCGCATGAAATCCCCGGAGCTACTACCCACCGGGATTATTTGAAAAGCTTAACTATAAAAAACTCTACTACTACTTCTTTTTAGTGAGTTCAATTTTTGTGCCAATGAAAAATAAAGATTGAACTCACTGAAAAACAAAAAGTTAAGTTTGAAACTTTCGTCGAGGTTTCCCGTTTTTGGAAAACCACAATCTTTTTAAAACAGCCCTCGGGCTGTTTTTTTTATTTGCACTTAAGACGTCTGATGCAGATTGGTTTCACATGATTTTTTGCAAAGAACGATTGTAATTTGAGA
>JAIUMB010000071.1 GCA_022565745.1 Cryomorphaceae bacterium
GAGTATATGGGACTGGCCTTTCAAATTAAAGACGACCTTTTTGATTACCAGCAAAGCAACGACACTGGTAAACCCAGCATGCTTGACATCCAAGAGCGCAAGATGACTCTACCTATTATTTACACATTAAAACACTGTCAGTCATCGGAGCGGAGATACATCATTTCCACGATAAAGCGGCACAATACCGATGGTGAGAGAATTAAAAAGGTCATTGCACTCGTTCATCAATACGGTGGAATTGACTACACACAAACGCAACTTGAAAATTGTCGACAAAAAGCCTTATCTTGTTTGCATCAATTTGATCACTCCCAAGCGCGTGATCATTTGGAAAACTACTTGTCATTTGTTTTGGAGCGCAAAAAATAAATATCCTGCATTATTTTTTTTTTTGATATAATAAAAGATATTTGCATTAATCAATCAACACAACTACAAAACATGGACATTACAGAAGAAATTGATAAAATCACGAACAACATGGAGTATTATGTAGAGAAACTCGTAGACTCAGGTGTAGCTATTGTGGCCTCTGCCATAACCCTTGTTATTGGTCTATGGTTAATTAAGCGCGTTGTTAGATTTATCACGGCTTACATGGATCGCAAAGAGTTCGACCCTACGCTTAAACCTTTTTTACGAGACATCATCAATATTGGCTTAAGAGCCATGCTCATCATCAGCGTGGTAGGTATGCTGGGTGTAGAAATGACCAGTTTTATTGCCGTACTCGGTGCCGCTGGTCTCGCCGTTGGTCTCGCTTTACAGGGCAGCTTATCAAACTTTGCCGGTGGCGTTATTGTCCTTATTCTTAAGCCCTATAAAGTTGGCGAATTTATCGAGGTTGGTTCAGTAATGGGCACCGTCAAAGAAATTCAAATTTTCTATACGGTGCTGCTTAGTCCAGACAACAAAACCATCACATTACCCAATGGCTCCATGGCCAACTCCAACATCATCAACTACAGTCGCCAAGGCACCAGACGACTCGACATGCGGTTTGGTGTGGCTTACGGCACCGATGCTGAGAAAGTAAAATCCATTCTGACCGACATTGCCGAAAACGACGAGCGCGTATTAAAGGATAAAGAGCCTTTGATTCGCATGGTTGAGATGGGCGACAGCTCCGTAGATTACAATTTTAGAGTATGGGTAAATGGAGCCGATTACTGGCCAATGTACTACGACTTCAACGAAAAGGTATACGCCCGTTTCAACAAAGAAGGCATCGGTATTCCGTTCCCGCAAATGGATGTTCACTTGTTTAAGAAGAACTAAGCGCCATAACTGTTTGCTCAACCACGGGAAACACACGCATATCTTTGGAGGGCGAAATGACGTAGTGTCCCGAAAACCGCAAAAACGCGGGCATGACCGCCCGATGTTCTAAAAAATAAAAGCACGGCATCCGCAGCGATTGTCGTGCTTTTCCTTTTATTAGAACCGCCGGATGTTCGTGTCCTGTTATGTTAAACAATTTGGATTCAATAGGTTCATGTGATAAGCAAAACCCACCTCTTTGAATACTGGATACCACTTCATCAATACCCATCTGTCGATATAAACCACTTACTTCTCGATCGTGGTTGCCCCTGGTTAAAATAAAGGTGCGATCGGAAAAATCGCGAATCACATCAGCAAAAGCGCGCCATTCATTGTTGACATCACTGTGGCCCATATCCCCCAGAAACACCACCTCTTTTGCAGGAATGCGCTTAAACAGTTCAGAAAGTCTGCGCATGTCTTGCATGGTTGTTGAAGCTGGCACTGCAATACCGTTTTTACGAAAATGACCTGCCTTACCAATATGTAAATCAGAAACAACCAATGTGGAGCTTTGTGGGATGTAGAGTGCAGGATCGGCCAATAAGTGAACCATCCCGCCACTGGTACTCACTTCGAGCGCCATAACTAAAAAATTAAAACCGAGTAATGGATAAACAAGCCTCCATATGAATCGTTTGATGGAGTAACAGATGGCGAAACCACCCCGCCCATCTCATGAGTGCCGGCGTTATGCGTCACCCATTCTATGGCTAAGCTGTGTTTGTATGCCAGTCGGAATTTCACCCCAAGGCCAAAAAAGTAATTGATGCTTTGTCCACTAAACGGATAAATGCGTACATCGTCGTCAACAGCGCCAAAATTTTGAATTTCAGGTGAAAAAAAGTTTCCTCCCGTCCCCAACTTCACGTAAGGCGAAAAGTTGTTATTCCAGTGAAATTTTCCGTAGCGGATAAAGAATACCTCCGTAGACACATTGGCGTTTAGCACTTGGGTTGTCATGGAGATACCCCGCTGTGCACGACCATGATTGGCATCGTCGAGCGTATACCAACCGTAATTCATCTCTAGTCCAATATTAATCCAAGGAGCAAGAGACCTTCTGGTAAAAAGGCCAAAACGCCCACCTGTTTCGTTGAGCCAATTACCCATATTGGCATCGGTGGCAAAAGGGCCAGTATATACCAAATTACCAGCAGAAATTCCTATTTCGGAATACTTTGGATTTTGCTGGGCAGAAAGGTTAGTCACAATAATGACTAAAAACAGGCTAAGGCAAAAGAGTTTACGCATACATTTGATTAACGCGAGCAAGGGGCGGTTATTTTCCGCGTAAGAACACCATTTTAGAATCGGTTGAGGCTTCGGAACTCCAAGAATACCCATCGACGTCAAATTGCTGTAATTCACGGATGGATTTAGGCTGCTCTTCAAGCAAAAAACGTGTAAAATATCCACGTGCTTTCTTTGCATAAACGCCAATAACCCTGTATGATCCTTTAGAAAAATCTTTAAACTCAACATCCATCACTGGCCTTATCAATGCTTTTCGATTGAGGGCTTTGCTGTATTCACTTGAGGCCAAATTAATCAATGTACGATTGTCTACAAACTTACTGGTATGTTCAGATATATCTCTACGCCAAAAATGATACAAATCTTTTGCTCTTCCAATAGGGAGCTTTGTGCCCATTTCTAATCGGTAAGGCAAGATGGCATCATAAGCATGAAGCACGCCGTAGAGACCCGATAAGATTAAAAGCGCATTTTCTGATTGTTTTTTTGCTTTATCAGACAGCGTCGCTGCGTCAATTCCCTTATAAACGTCACCATCGAAAGTGAATAATGCCGGTGTTCCTTCTTGGTGTTTTTCGGGAGACCAGTTGATGTTTCTATCGGCATTAAGCTCGGCGAGATTTTGACTTATAGACTGAAGGTTCATCAAGTCATTGGGAGAAAACTGACTTAAAACTTCATTCACACGACGTGCTTTCAGCATAAAGAATGGCATTGACTTGGCCCTTTCTTCTACACTATCATTAAGCGACTTGGCCGGTGAGATAATGGCAACGTAATCCATGTCTTCATTTTAATTAAGTGCTGCAAATGTCGTAAATTCAAGAGAGATACAGAAATTTTAAATGCATGACGAACATAAGAATCATTTAAAAACACTGAGACAATAAAATGACGCTCAATGCTTCATGACTCAGGCTCGCTTTCCAACCCTATAACCTCACCATGTTCATCAACAAAAGGGATAAAACGAATGGGGTGACAGCACACTTCACAGTCTTGAACAAATCCGTCTCGCTGCATAGGATCAACCATGATGTCTTGAAGCTCCCAGCAATGCGGGCATTGTACGTTCACACTTTGCCACCTCATTTTGTTTGTGGCTGACAAGTGGGGCAATAGTATGTACTTCGTCCGGCTAAAGTAATCTTTTTAATGGTGTCTTTTGTGCAGGGACAATCGCCATCTTCAACTCTATGGTTGACGAAAAAATGATTGGGGAATTCCCCGTAGTGGGTATCGGCCTGAATGGCTTCTTCTGCAATTGACTTTGTTTCATTCAAAAGTGCGATGGCAACTTCCGGCGTTAGGTCTATGCCTCTAATGGTTGGGTTTAACTTTAGACGATAAAGAGCTTCGTCCGCCAACCAATTACCTATTCCGGCAACGTCCTTTTGACGTAGCAAGATGGCTTTTAAAGAGATTTTTCTATTGGCAAACATCCTAATGGCATCCTCATCACTTGCTTCAAGCAAATCAACCCCCAAGCGCTTATTTGCCACGAATGCTTCTACTCTGTTGACAATATCCATTTTACCAAAGGTTCTAGGGTCAGTAAAACACATCATCAAGCCGTTGTCAAACGCTAGCTTTAATCGGGTATAGGGTGGTGGTGTTTCATCTTTCGAGACAAAAGAAACACTTCCCGTCATTCCAAAATGCAGGTGTAACCAGGTTTTATCAAAGTTCAAAAACAAATATTTTCCAACGCGCTGGGATGAAGAAAATGCATTGCCTTCTAGCAACTTAGGCCAATTGGTTGGTAATTTAGATACCAACCGTCCATCCACAGCTTCTATGGTTTGCAAACGAGTGTTGAGGACATGCGATTCAATGCGTCTGCGCATAACTTCGACTTCGGGTAATTCAGGCATATATAAAACTTTTTTTAAAGAACCTGAAAACATGAAGTTTGTTCACCAATTTAGATGTTATTATTAAAGGATGTTAATTATTTCTGTGGCGTTAAAAAAAACAACGTCTACACGCTTACTATTTAGCCAAAAAAGCGTAATTTCGGCAATTAATTTTTAAACCTAAAAAATTCACGTATGAAATACAAATTGTTTGCATTAGCAATTTTCGGCGGGTTAATTTTTGGTGGATGTAGTAACGCCGCAGACAAAATTGACGAATCGCGTACCGATAAAAGTGTTGGGTTAAGTGACGTAGACGGAGACGAACTGCCTGAGTTTACTTTTGAAGAAGATTTCCACGATTTTGGAAATATTAAAGAAGGAGAAACAGCGACTCATGAGTTTAAGTTCACCAACACAGGTAAAGCGCCATTGGTGATTACCAGTGCTCGTGGAAGTTGTGGCTGCACAGTACCTGAATACCCTAAAACGCCTCTTGCCCCAGGTGAGAGTGGCTCAATCAAGGTGTCATTTGACAGCAATGGCCGCAGTGGTCGTCAAGATAAAAACGTTACTTTGACTGCCAATACTGTTCCTAATCAAAAGATTTTAAAAATCACTTCTATCGTTGTAAAAGAAGACCAATAAATACATCACATGCTTTACATTTTTCTTCAACAATCTGGAGGATCCCCTATTGGCGGAATGCTTCCTATTCTTATCCTCATCGCTGTTATGTACTTTTTCTTCTTTCGTCCACAGATGAAAAAGCAGAAGGAGGAGCGCAATTTTTCCAGTAGTGTTACTAAAGGCAATCGCGTTGTAACCAATAGTGGAATTCACGGTAAGATATTGGAAGTTGGCGAAACACACGTCATTTTAGAAAGTGAAAACAGTCGATTAAAAGTTGAAAAGAGTTCACTATCAAAAGAATTATCTGCTCAATATCTCCCCAAAGAGGAAAAAAGCAAAAAATAGTCCTTTTCTATTTTTTTGAACAACAAAAAAGCCGACGATAAATCGTCGGCTTTTTTGTTGTTATAACCAGCGATTAAAATGCTCGTACCGCACGAACGCGGAAGCTATTTGACTTATCTCCAGACGACAATCCGCCGTTGTTAAAGTCAGCAAAAATTGCCGCATTGTCATCAACTTCTGTTGAACTCCAATAAAACTCGCTCGAAAGTCCACCTAAGTTTTTATCCTTCAAATTGATATACATTCTACCCAATTCATTTCTCGAAGGCAAAAACCAATCTTCATAACCATCATATACCAACTCATTACACAATGCAGCAGCAATATCCGCTTCTGAGCATCCATTGAGAATGGCGGTGGTATTTGCAGACCCCTGACCTTCATTTTGAGCCGAGGCGTTTACCAGTGTACCGCCACAACCCCATTGCACGTTCGTCCATTCCGTGCTCTCTGGTGCAGCAACCAACCCTCCTCCAGAGCCGTCTAACCAAATGATGAGCCCTCCAGGCCCCATTTCACCAACGGCCGGTGGACCAAGCGTTTCTACTGTTCGGTTATTACCATATACGTAACCACTATTGGTTCGTACGTAAGCTCGATAGTGATATAGAGTGCTTTCATCTAATCCACTAAGGTCAACATTAAATGTCCCGTCTTCTGTTCCAGCAACCGGTACATCATTGTCATCAACCGTAGGATTAGAGCTTGAACCCCAAGCAAAACCGCGACTTAATACGCCTGCACCATTTGCAACTCTTCCTCTCATGCGAAAAGAATTGCGTTGGACTTGCTGAGGAACTAATGAACTTACTTCCATTGTAGCACCTCCCCCATTTCCTCCATTTCCATTATCGCCTCCATTGTCAGAATCATCGTCTTTGCTACATCCTAGCATACCAAACGACAATGCCAAGACGAGGCTTGACATAAATAAAAATTTGTTTTTCATAAACTGTGTTTTTTTTACCTTTTGTATGAACAATAGGTTATGGTTAATTTACTACGTCAAATGTAGTAAAAAAACGAACATATTAAAAAACGATTAATAAAAAAAAGAGGACGTTTAATAACGAATGACTGGAACAAGCAATGTTAATGGCATTTTAATAAGCTTGTAATATTAGACACGGATGGTTTTGATATTGACAAATTCCTTAATTCCCTCTTCGGCCAACTCGCGTCCATAGCCACTTGATTTTTGACCACCAAAGGGGAGTCGGGGATCTGACTTAACCCATTGATTGATGAATACCGCACCATCTTCAAATTTCTTGGCCATTTGTCGGGCTTTGGGAATATCTTTTGTCACTAATGTAATGCCCAATCCGTACTTGGTTTGTTTGGCCAATTTTAGTCCTTCTTTCAATTCACCATAACTACTCACACAGGCTAAGGGGCCAAATGTTTCCTCGTCAAAAGCTGGCATACCTGGCGTCACATCAGCAATGATCGTTGGCTCGAAAAATCCACCTTTTCGCTTTCCCCCCAAATGTAAAGTCGCCCCCATTTGGATGGATGTTTTCATTTGATCATCCAAAGTTTTGGCCAAGTCTTTACGGGCCAATGGACCGATGGTTGTCTTTTCATTAAGTGGATTGCCATAAATAAAACCCTGCGCCTCTTTGATCAGTTTTTTTATAAAAACCTCCTTTTGTGCTTCGGGAACGATCAATCGCTTTGCTGCAATACAGCTTTGCCCAGCGTTACCAAAGCGCCCTTGAATGGCCAATTTAACAGCCAAGTCGACATCTCCGTCAGGCAATAAAAACAAGGCATTACTTCCCCCTAACTCTAAAACGCATTTTTTTAAAGCGGCACCGGCTAAAGCAGCAACCGATCGACCAGCTGCTTCACTTCCAGTTAAAGATATTGCCCTTACCTGCTTAGACTCAATCACTGTTTTGGCTTGTTCTTCTGATATAAACAGTTGAGTAAACGCATGCTTAGGAAAACCGCTGTTGTCAAACGCCTCCTCTATGGCCAAGGAACACATAGGCACCGAAGGCGCGTGCTTTACAAGTACCGAATTTCCGGCCAAAAGGGTGGGTACAGCAAATCTCAAAACCTGCCAGAAGGGGTAATTCCAAGGCATGATACCAAACACCACCCCTAATGGATCATATTGGACATAAGAGGCGACACTATCGGTGTGTATGTGTTTGGGTTCTAAAAATTTTGGCGCCATATCGGCATAATAGCGTGCCAACCATACGCATTTATCAATTTCAGCTCTGGCTTCAAATATTGGCTTACCCATTTCTGTAGTGATACTGATGGCATAAGCTTCGCGGTTTTGCTCCAACTCATTTGCCAAGCGATGGATCTTTCGACATCGTTCTTTTAAAGGCAACTTTCGCCATACTTTGAACCCTTTCCAAGCGTCCTCTAGACTATCGTCCAAAGCCTCGCTATTCAAATATGAAAATCGGGCATTTTCTTTTTCGGTAAAAGGATTAATGCTGATAAACGCCATGTTGTTTTGTGTTATTCGAGAATACTTTATTTGTTCAATACAAAGAGAATCACATTACAATATTTCCCAGTGAAAGTCTCATAATTTCGGTTCGCCTCATACTTGCTAATAATTAAATGCAGGATTCTCATGATTGCTCTTGAGAAGACCGTTAAAAACCTTTTCAAACCAATTAAAATACCCATTGATAAGACCTAATGTTCTGTTGTTCCCAAAATGTTTCCCACATGGAGGGTAATTGAAAGCGTTTCCCGATTTCAAAATGCCATTGCGTGCTACTCAACGATGGAGATTCACTGAGATCTATACGGACATAGGCATCAAAATAATCGATTTTCCCAACGGTATCACATATCATATCCCATGCCTCTCGCTTTGGATTATAGCGGAGTTGAACGGCTACATCCACTACGTGATGATCGATATTGGCATTTGCAAAAACAACATCTCTAAGTCTATTGGTATTGGGAGGCAGCGACTCATAGGCGCCAGGTGCCGTTTGCCAAACCTGAGCATTGGGGTTTAATATTACCCTAATGGCCTCCTTTAAAAAGCGCGCAGCCAAAGAACGTCCAGCATGGCGGATAATGCTTTCGCTTCCTCCAACTTCTACGAGAACGGTGGCTATTTCTAACTCCTGAAAAAAATCACCCATTGCCAACGGATAAAACGTATCATCAAATCTGGAAATGTTTGACAAAAAGGGCGTTGGCAGCTGACTTACAGCACTACCAATCAATGCTATGGCTCGCTTTCTATGCATTACACTACCCGAATATTCGTCTGAAAATGAAGGCGCTAAAAGAGCTAAGGTCGCTGGATTGATTGTATTGCCAGCAGCAAAAATTGACCGTTGATCATGCATATTAAATGCCCAATGGGGCTTAAAGTCACGAGCAATGGAAACCAAAAACCTGCTTTCCGGACAAGTCAAATGACGTGCATCGCGATTGAGATCGACACCCAATGCGTTAAAACGAGTGTATGCGGCAGCCCCATCGGGATTTAAAATGGGGATCACACATAGAGTAATCCTATCCCAAATGCGTTCTTCCTTATTTTGCTGAAGATCATGAAGAAGGTCTATGACCGCAAATGTAGACGCACTTTCATCTCCATGCATCTGGGTCCATATAAGAACACGAATGGGTCCACTTCCACGAACAAAGGCACGTATTGGTCTTCCTAAAACAGACTGTGTTTCATTGAAGACGTCAAAACCCTCGAGCACTTCCATGCCCTTTTCATTGAACGTCTCAGCGGTTAATTGTGGATGAGTGGGTAGTTTGGGGTATGGTTTCATGGTGAAATGGTTTATCAGCAGTCTCCCGTTGTCCGTCGGGAGGAACCCACTTTTGAACGCTATCCCCTAAAGGATTCCCGTTCTCATGAAGGTCTCAACCCATCAACGTATTGATGATGTCATCTACACCGAGGCCATCCGCCTCAGCTTTGTAATTCCTAAGAATTCTATGCCTTAAAACTGGATGAGCAATGGCCTTTACATCTTCAATATCAGGCGAAAGTTTACCTTGTAAAAGCCCATAACACTTTGCGCCAGTCACAAGATACTGGCCTGCACGAGGTCCTGCCCCCCAGCTTAGATAGTCTGCAGCCAGTTTATTGGCTGGATCATTTGGTCTGGTTTTTCTTGCTAAACCAACCGCATATGCCACTACATTATCGGCAACGGGCACGTCGCGTATAAGCTGGCGGATACCCATAATATCTGATTCAGACAGCACTTGATTGACAGAAGATGTAACAGCACCGGTGGTACGCGTAACAATATCCCTTTCTTCTTGCTCTGAAGGATAGTCGACCATAATATTAAACATAAATCGGTCGAGCTGTGCTTCGGGTAGTGCGTAGGTTCCTTCTTGTTCGATGGGGTTTTGTGTAGCCAAAACAAAAAATGGGTCGGGCAATGGCATACGCTTACCACCTACCGTTACCGACTTCTCTTGCATGGCTTCCAACAAGGCGGCTTGGGTTTTAGGGGGCGTTCGGTTAATCTCATCAGCCAATACCACATTTGCAAACACTGGTCCTTTAACAAAACTAAAGGCTCTATTTTGATCGAGAATTTCACTCCCGGTGATGTCAGACGGCATAAGATCCGGGGTAAACTGAATGCGGTTGAACGATAGACCCAACGCTTGTGCAAGGGTGTTGACCAAAAGGGTTTTGGCCAATCCAGGCACCCCAATCAACAAACTGTGACCTCCGCTAAACAAACTTACCAGCAGCTCATTAACGACGGCATCTTGACCAACGATTACTTTTGAAATCTCACTCTTTAATGCTTGGTACTGCTTGGTGATATTTTTGGCCTGATCTAAAGAATTACTCATCGCTCATTACGGTTTCAGGGGTTGTCCATGGATTTCGGAAATTACAGTCGTAAATATCCGTATTCACTTTTATATACGTACGATCGATGTTTTTACGCACCCATTCATTCATACGCTTTTCCGTTTTCTGCTCAGAAGCCATGCGTTTTATAAACTGATAGTCTTCTTTGAGGTTTGCCCGGTGTGGTTCAATTTTTCGGTGTACTTTAATAATGCGAAAACCTTCTTTTCCGTCTCTCGTTCGGAAAAAAGTTGCCTTACTTAGCGCGCCTTCTTCAAGCTTTTCAACCAACACAAATAAATCGCGTTGTAGGTCGCCCACTTCCCATCTCGGATCACCCGTTTCAGGATTGATCTTAAGACCGCGATTAAATTTGGTATCATCATCTTCTGAAAAACGTTCAACAGCACCTTCAAAAGTCAATAAACCCTCAGCGATTAAATCGCGAATTGAGTCCAGATTATTTTTGGTTCTCTCCAGGCTTTCATCGGATATCTTAGGGCGAATCAAAATGTGACGAACATCTAATTCTTCACCTCTTCGTTGCATGAGCTGTACGATGTGAAAACCGTATTCCGTTCTAAAAGGCTTGGAAATCTCCCCTCTTCGTAGGTTGAAAGCAACGGCTTCAAACTCTTTAACAAACTGTCCGCGCTTAATGCCTTTATACTCCCCACCTTTCTTTGCAGACCCCGGGTCTTCTGAATACAAAACCGCCATTGAGGAAAAGCTGCTGCCCTTCTCAATACGCTCGCGAAGCTCATTGAGCTTATCGATAACCTCCGCTTTTGCAGCACTATCCACTACCGGATACACCACCAACTCGGAAATCTCCACTTGTTCGTTGATCAAAGGGATGCTATCCACCGAAAGACTGTTGTAAAAAGCTCGAACCTCAGAGGGGGTTACTTCTACGTTTCTGTTGATTCTTTGCTGCATTCTTTGCGCCACCAAACTTTCATATACAATAGGCTTAAGCATCTCTTTCAACTCGGGCATGGATTTGTTATAATACTCTTCTACACGCTCTTCTGAACCCATCTGCTGAGTTAACATAGCCATTCGCTGCTCAATGGTGCCGTCTACTTCTTCCTCGCTTATCACCACACTGTCAATTTCAGCGCGATGAACCATTAACTTTTCAAACAACAGTTCTTCAAAGGCCTCACATTTGTCCTTATCTGTGTTTTCCATAAACCCTTGGCGCACATAATTGACGTGTCGATCTTCTACTTCAGACTTGAGTATAATATTTGACCCAACAACTGCTACGATACCATCTGCAGTAACTTGAGCAAAACTACTGGCGGAAACCAGTAATGCGACCAGCAAACTAGTAAAACTCCACTTGATTTTTCTTGATACCATCTTTTAAAAGTTTTTCTTCCAAAGCCCGCAACATTTCGCGTTTTCTTTGATTGAGTAAAATTGTAACAATTGAAGACTCAACATATTCAACCGGCGCCTCTGTTTCTTTGAGTTTAACGTCGTTTAAGGCCACTAAGTATAAGATGTCGTCATCTTCATGTACTACGCGCTTTTTTCTTGAAATAAAATCAGATTCATACTCAGCCATAACCGGCATAAACCGCAATACATCAGAGAACGAATACCACGATGTATCACCAATACTAAGCAGTTTAGCAAAGGCAAATACCCTTTCAGTGAAATCGTCTGGGTCATCGGCTTTAAAAAACTGTTTTTTTAAATCGTCTAATCC
>JAIUMB010000072.1 GCA_022565745.1 Cryomorphaceae bacterium
CAGCAGCCCATGCAAGCGCAAGCCTCCGCGCTTGCGCCAGCACCAAAAAAAAAGCCCCCAATGCTGGAGGCTTAGTCACGTTTTAAAAGTAAACGTTTTTAGTTCAAGCGGTTGCTTAGTTCAGAACCGGGCTTAAACTTAGCTACGTTTTTAGCAGCAATTTTAATGGTAGCACCAGTTTGTGGGTTGCGACCTTCGCGTGCAGAGCGCTCAGATACTGAGAAAGTACCAAAGCCAATCAAAGAAATGCGATCGCCTTTTGACAATGCACTGCTTACGTTCTCGGTGAATGAATCAAGCGCTTTCTTAGCGGCTGCTTTGCTGATGCCAGCATCAGCTGCCATAGCGTCGATGAGTTCAGATTTGTTCATATCAGAAATTTTTAAGATTAATACGCCAACAAATATAAATGGAAACCCATATATAGCAAGGGTTCTATGAGATTTTTAATGGATTTGTTGATAAAACATCACATTTGTTAATAACTGCGCTTGTTTTTCAGGTGATTATACCACTTGAGAGGGCTTTTTTTTAGTAATTGTTACTGTTTTATTCGGTAGAAATAGCACCTTCAGGCAGACCATTAAGCCATTCTTTTACCAACATTTTCCGCTTTCCCTTGGGTTGAACCTCCAAAACTTCCATCATGCCGGTTGAGTTTTTTACGAACCAAGCATCTTTTTCTCTGATGTGTTCAGGGGTATTTATCCCTTCGGTTAGGCCCTCGCTGATGCCAGCTTCAAGAATTGCTGTGCGGTATATTTTTAACTCCATGCCTTTTGGAGAGGTGAGCATTGTATATGCTCCGGGATATGGCGATAGTCCGCGAATTTGATTGTGGATGTTTATGATGGGTTTGTCCCACTCAATACGCGTGTGTTCGCGAAATATCTTCGGAGCCTTTTTATCGGAGCGATTTGACTGAGGTTTGGGCGCAACTTTACCCCTTGTGTAATCATCAGCTGTTTTGACCACCAATTTTGCCCCAATGCTCATCATTCTATCGTGCAACTCTCCAGCCGTTTCATTAAAGTGAATATCGAGTTTTTCTTGATAAAAAATATGCCCTTCGTCGATGCGGTCGTTGAGCAAAAACGTGGATACTCCAGTTTCGGACTCTCCATTCATGATGGCTCTATTGATGGGGGCCGCCCCGCGATAATCGGGCAAGTAGGAGGCGTGTAAATTAAACGTTCCCAATCTTGGTGCATTGTAGATGCCCTCGGGAAGTTTTTTAAAGGCCACCACCACGCCTAAATCGGCTTGCCAATCGCAAATGGTCTCTATGGCTTTCGGGTCACTGGTGTTCTCCGGTGCGCATACGGGGATATTGAGTTCATCGGCTTTGATGTGTACCGCACATTTAAGCGCTTTCAGTCCTCTTCCGGCTTTTTTGGGGGGCGTGGTTAGCACGCCAACAATGTGGTATCCCGCTTCGTGAAGGGCCACGAGTGAGGCCACGGCAAAGTCTGGCGTTCCCATAAATACAATGCGGTACTTGTTTCTTTCGGTGGTGGTCATATCAATTCTATTTGTCCTTTTTCGTTTCGTTTGACGATGTTTTTTAACAGCAGCTCATCTACAGCACTTCTCAATTGCTCTATTCGGGCTACATTCATTTGGTCGGCAATGGTGCGTAAATCAGCCGAAGGGTTGTTTTTAAGCCATGTCAAAAGTGCTTCGGTGTCGACATTCTTTTCGGCTTGTCGCTTTCTACATACATCGCATAGTCCGCAGGGCTCTTCTCGCTGTTCTCCAAAATAAGCCAATAATGTATGTGCCCTGCATCGCCGACTTTCTTCCAAATATTCAATCATGGCTTCAACCCGATCCTTACGAGCATTGGTATACACGCTGTATGTTTTCCGATTGATGCGCAGGTCTTTTTCCCTAACGCGCCCAAAGGTAAAGATAATGGCGGGTTTTCCCGTTGATGCGTGATAGGACAATAGCTTTTTTTGATGCAGTTGCTTGAGGGTTTGCTTGACGTCAAATAAGCCCACACCGCTGCGGTCAGCCAAATCACTCTCTCTTATCTTGCGATAATCAATGTGCAAGGCCTCGTACATGCGCAACATGGTTTTAATTACGGAGGCGCTTTTTTCATTCCGCAAGCTTTCGCTGTATAAATGTGTTGGCGAACAAAGAATTTTAAGTCTGGAATGCTCCCAAAAACTTTCACTCAAATTCAATATGCCTTCGCGCTCCATGACCTTGATGGCTTCGTGTGCCTTGCCTTCGTGTATTTTGTGCTTGCGGGTAAACTCAAACAGGTCAAAGGCATAAGGCCTTCCCGCCCCAGCCCCAAAGGCAATGCCTAAGTATCGGTTCAGTTGATCGTAAATGGTTTGTACTTCTTCTACGGTGGGAATGCCCGATAGATGTTTGCGTTTTAATATGCCAATATCGCCCTTGGCACTGAGCATAACTCCCCAAGCCTGATGTCCATCGCGACCGCCTCGACCTGCCTCTTGAAAGTACTCTTCGGGGCTGGGTGGGGCTTCTAAGTGGATGACCAATCTCACATCGGGCTTATCGATGCCCATCCCAAATGCATTGGTGGCCACCATTACCCGAATGCGGTTTTTCATCCATGCATCCTGATTTTCACTTCGCTCTCTTGGAGCCATTCCAGCGTGATAGGGAAGTGCCGGTATGCGATTCTTGTTTAATATGTCGGCCAACTCCTGGGTGCGTTTGCGACTCCTTGCGTAGACAATGCCGCAGCCGGGCATCTTGTTGAAGATGTTTATCAGGTGCTTGTACTTGTCGTCGGTGTAGTAAACGGAGTAGGTGAGCTTGGGCCGGTAGAAGCTTTTTTGAAAGACATTCTTTTTCTTAAAGGCCAAAGAATCTTGTATGTCGTCCACCACTTGGGGCGTTGCGGTGGCGGTCAATGCCATTACCGGAACGTCTTGGCCAACGATGTCCCTCAATTCGGCGATTTTACGGTAGGGCGGACGAAAGTCGTGGCCCCACTGACTGATACAGTGCGCTTCATCCACCGCAATCATGGAGACATTGGTGTTTTCCATTCTCTGAATAAACCCTGTGGATTGAAGGCGCTCTGGAGACACGTACACCAATTTATAAGCGCCGGATACCATGTTGTCCAATGCAATTTCCAACTGCTTAGGTCGCCATTCAGAGTGTATGGCAATTGCCGTTATGCCGTTGCGCTTGAGGTGTTGTACCTGGTCGTTCATCAGGGCAATTAAGGGCGATACCACAATGGTGATGCCTTCCATGCACATGGCTGGTACTTGATAGCACAGCGATTTCCCCCCACCGGTAGGCAGCAGGGCCATGGTGTCTTTTCCGGCCAAAATCGATTGAATGATGTCTTCTTGTAATGGCCGAAACGCATCAAATCCCCAATACGTTTTGAGTATTTTGTGTGGATCTTCCATTAAAGGTGTTTTTTGATGTGGTCCACGACAAATGCAGCGCGCTCCTCTACACTTACTTCTGGCAATACTATAGGACGGTAACCCCGATGGTGATAAGCGCTTATTAGTGCTTCATCTACCCGCAGCGATTGTGCCCAATCTTCTCGTCTCTGTTCGTCGTTTACAAAGATATCCGGCCATGGTCGTGCAATAAATACGAGATCATAACGCATGTTTTCCAGTTGCTGCTCCCAAGCATCGCTGATGGCCGATTGATTCAATTCTTCATAGGCGACTATATCCACCAATGAGCGATCATAGAAATTCCAGCCGGGATTCGCCTGGACAAATTGTTCCTCTCGACGTTGCCATACGAGATTAGAAAAGGCCGCTAAGTTTTGCCAAGGCGTGATGTCTAGGTTATTGTCGATAGACGTTTGTATAATGTCTCGTGAAATTTCCGGAAAACAGCGATAACCCATGTCACCAAGGTGATGGATCAAGGTGGTTTTTCCACTTGATGGACTTCCGGTAAGTACGATGCGTAAGGTCTTTTGATTCATAGTTATAGAGGAAACCAATAGCGTTGTATGATGTCTACATTGTGCTTGTAAATGTACTCGGGTAATTCACCGTCATCAAAGACTTTTGGTTGATAACCCTTTTGTAAGAGGTGTATAATGTCTTCTTCTGAAAGCATTCTGTCGTAAGCAGCAGCGGCATCGGTAAAGAACATGAGCGGTACGTTGTCAAATGTTTTACTGTGAAAAAACACGTCTTTATCCGTTGTTGTTTGGGCCAGTTCGCGAAACAAATCAACGGTGAGCATGCGGTGTTTGTACATGTCGTCGGCGTTCTTTCTCCATATCGTATGTCGCGTTTGAATGGCTTTGTAGTTGAGCGATTTCCAGCCAATGTATCCGCTGATGCCAACAATAAACAAGGTCTGAATCAATGTGGCCTTGGGCAGCTTGGGGTTAATGATTACGATGTTGAACAAATGAATGGCCAGCTGCGCAAATGCCAACATGTGCAATGCAATGATCATATAGGTGAACGAGGGCATTTTCGTTTGAGAGAGGGTAAAGACCAAGTACACCACCACGCCCCATGTAACAACGGCAATTTTGAGTCGACGATCATTGATTTTTTTTACGAATAAGTACCAACCAAGCAAGAGCAACAAAAACGGAATGCCTATGTGCTTTTGACTCATGCTAAAGTGATACAACCAATTCCCTTGGTGCTGTTCTACGGCGCTTCTGATGTGTGCCGTATTGTAGAACATTTCGTGTTTGGCCAATTCTGGAAATGCCGTAAAGGTGTAGATCTGCCAAGGTAAGACCACTATGCAGGTTACCAGTAACGCAGCGACTAAGTGTGCGTAATGCCCAATGGAGCGACGATTGTTGTCCAAAATAAGGGCCACGCCCCAACCTGCGTATACGAGCATGCCCGGCAGCCACTTCACCATGATGGCTCCCCCGGCCAATGCACCGGTCAATAAGGCCCAGGATAAGGGCTTGCCTTTGGAAATGTAAATGACCCAGCTCAGCAAACTGGCGGTGACGTAAAACATAAACGCAACATCGTTGTGGTCGGTGCTCAAATACCCGTTCATAAGTTGCAAGCCATAATTGCCAAACGCAAAGAAAAAGGCGGCAAAGAATCCCGTTTGCTTGTCGACCAAGCGTTTGCCAAGAAAATAAATCATCACGACTACAGCCGTAGACATCAAAACAGACGGCAAGCGCAAAGCCATAACACCCACGCCAAAGGCCTTCATGCTCAACGCCATCTGCCAAAGAAAAAGGGGCTGTTTGTGTAACCAAATATGACCTTCAATCCAACTTAGCTCTGGATATGGCAAAACCGGGTTGGCATACAACATGGGTCTAAAGGGCTGTTGCATCATGTTTTTGGCCACCAATGCGTGAAACTGCTCATCCCATAAATGAAGATATTCGGCAACGGCCGCCATAAAGAGTCTGAGCGTTAATGCACCAAGCAACAACAACCATACGGCATACCTTTTTTTATTCATGAAGGCCAATAAGGATAAGAGCAGTAGCGCAATGCCCGTAAACAACACGGCGTTTTGCCTGACGGATAAACTCGATTTGAGTTTGTAGGGTAGGGTGGGCTCTAAAGTAAATATGCCAGCGTCGTCTTCATTGCCACGACTGATGTATACAAACTGGTCAGACTCAACAGCAAAATAACGACCATCTTTTGTCCCCAACAGATACTTACCGGCTTCCTTTTCTATCAGTCGAAATGTTTGCGGATTATCATTGTTTTCCGTGCCTTGAAGGCTATTGTACTCGGCGTTAATGCTTAAATACATGCCGTTATACCCCTTTATTGTAACCGTTTCATTGTCGAGATGCTCAAGGGTGAAAACCTCCCAGTCTCTAACTTCCGGTTTGTACGCTTTTACAAAGTAATCTAAGGTCGGATTTAAACTTAAGTAATTGCCATTATCCGCTTTGATGTGGACAATGGTTTGCTTGGCCATAGCCGATATTGGCAGCAAAACAGCCACAGACAACAGCAAACGTTTTATCAAAGCTAAGGTTTTCAGAAACATTTGTAGAATAAGGGGGTTCTCAAAGTGCGCTGCTAAAGTAGCACATGTCAAGCAATGAGCGATGCCGAGAAAATGGTTTTGTACGGGTTGGTCGTGCTGAATGAAAATCACTCCTTCATCGTACATTTGTGCAATGCTAAAAAAATGGATATTTACTTTTGTTGTCTTGAGTGGTTTTGCAGTGCATTTGCAAGCTCAAGATTTGCGTATAGCGGTGTTGAAATACAGTGGTGGAGGTGATTGGTATGCCAATCCCACATCATTGCCCAATCTAATAGCCTATTGCAATGAGCACATCAACACCAAAATACATCCCGATAATGAAGTGGTTGAGCCCGGCTCACCGCAAATATTTTTGTACCCTTTTGTGCATATGACGGGACACGGTAACGTGGTGTTTTCCTCCGAAGAGGCCGATAATCTTCGCGCGTACATGTTAGCGGGCGGGTTTTTACACATCGACGATAACTACGGAATGGACAAGTACGTTCGCCCCGAAATTAAGCGCATTTTTCCCGATAAGGAATTGGTGCTACTCGACCCGTCTCACCCCATATTTTCGGTGGTTTACGATTTTCCTCAAGGGCTGCCAAAAATTCACGAACACGATGGATTACCCCCTCAGGCCTTTGGGGTGTTTGACGGCGATAGATTGATGTTGCTGTACACCTACGAGTCTGACTTGGGCAATGGCTGGGAAGACCCCGATGTACACAACGACCCCGAACACATTCGCCAAAAAGCCATGCGCATGGGAGCCAATATCATCCAATACGTGTTTCATGGCGCCAAGTGAGCTGTTCGATGCCATGCATTCAGCGCTTGGTATTCGTATAAAAGAGGACGTGGTCGCGTTGGGATTAGATCACTTGCTCCTGCGTTATGCCAATAAAGACGACTTTCCCTATAAAACGGTGGCCATTCAGTGGATGCTGCATAGCAAAGCCCAGCAGAAGTGCGCGACGGTACTTGCAGAGCAGCCCCATTGGCTGTTTCCCGATGCACAAATTTTAGAGCAATCCACCGACGATCGCTTGGCCATTGAGCGCTTTAAAGACGTATCGGTCGACAAGGCGATTGACCTCACCGCTGGTTTGGGTATAGATGCATATGCCTTGTCTAAACACTGTAGGTCCATGACATTGGTGGAAAAAGATGCCCGCAGAGCTGAATTTCTCCGTTGGAATTTTAAAGACATCAAACACGTTGACGTGCGCTGTGATGCCGCTGAAAACATCGATCAGCTCGACTCATTTGATCTGGTCTTCATCGATCCCGATCGACGAGACAAAGGAAGACGCACTTTATTGTTGGAGGACGCCACGCCTAATCTCACGGATATTTTGCCGAAAGTAAACGAGAAAGTCACGGAGGTATGGTTAAAACTCAGTCCCATGCTGGACTTACTGGCGTTACAAAACACCTTCCCAAAATCCGCAGCTGTTGTTTGGGCCATCCGCGATGATGTCAAGGAAATCACCTTGCGTCTCGGTCAATCCGAATCTGCTCCCGTGGCCCATAACCTCGACGCCAGAGGGCACTGGCAAAGCTGGACTGCCAAAGGAGCAGCAGATGAAATATTGGCCGATGGCGTTGCGACATACGTGTACCATCCCATGGCGTCGGTGCGCAAATGGCAACCTTGGGGCATATTGTGTCATCAGTACAGCCTTTCCATGCTCGACAAGCATACCCATGTATTTACCGCCGATCAACTCCATTCGGATTTTCCCGGAAAAATCTGGAAAACCTTGGCGGTTGTCAAGCCCGGAACCAAGCACGTCATATCTCCTGAAGGCATGCACGTGATGCGCAAAAATTACCCCCAAACCGTTGCCGAGATTAGAAAGCGCTACAAAATCAAGGAAGGCAAACAATTGCTTTTGGCGTGCAAAGTGGCCGGAAATAAATGTTGGGTTATCGGTGCTGAAATTTAACCCGCCATCATACCGCTACTCGAAATAGGTTTAAAAACAACAGCAGCAATACTTTAGGTCGCCACCATTGGCACTTAAAATAATACGTCAAAGCAAGGCGATGCGCTCGTCGGCGTTGAAGAACCCGTGCCAATTCATAGTACTTTCTTTTTTTGGTGACCGACAAAAGGTGAGGAGGTAGGCTAAGCGATTCCAGTACGTTAAAAACGTGTTTGATGTGGTCATCTAACTGCTGACTCATGGCATTGCTGTGGATGCGGTAAATGGTAAGTCGTCCGTTTACATGGGTAGGGGAAACGCCCTCACTCAATAAGCGGTACCACAAATGCAAATCTTCAGCACCGTGAAAGGTTCGGTCTTCAGCAAAAGGAAAATCTTTAGCCACATCCAACCGCAACATACACGCAGAAGGCAAGTACGGATTGCCATTCAGCAGTAAGTCGCGTACACTGTTAACCGTTTTCCAAAAGCGTTTTCGTTGTTGTCCCTGCTCGTTTCTTTCTAGAGCAGACCAAACCACCCACTGGGGATTTTCTTCTAATACCGTTTTTAAACGAGAAAATGCCTTTTCAACATACAGATCATCGGCATCAAGCCAAGCGACATAATCACCGGTAGCTAATGCTGTGCCTCTGTTTCTAGCGCTTCCTAGGCCTTGGTTATTTTGTTCAAAAACCACCCAAATGGTATCCCGGTATTCACTTTTTAATCGATCTACAATCACCATGCTGTCATCGGTGCTGCCATCGTTGACGCAAATGATTTGGTGTGGGTGCTGACGGATAACGCTAAGTAAGCACTGCTCCAGAAAGTCTTCAGCATTGTAAAAGGGGATGACCACACTAATTTTCACGACTGCTGAGATTGGGGGTTAAAAAACTTACCGGGAAACAACCAGTGGCGAATTTTTTTGGCCAATGCCAACAGTCCGGTGATATAAAGAACGTACCAGCCACTGGCATAGACCAAGTGCCATAAAATTCTCAGCCACAGTGCACGGTAATGGGGTGAAAAGGCCCGATACAATTGGCAATTTTCTTTCCAAAATCCTTTCCTAAACCAAGTTTGATGCGCGATGCCGCCCACCCACCATTCGGCCACTTGCTGCCGTGCTTTGGCCAGTGTGTTTTGGTCGACATGGGCTTGCGCCACAATAAAATTTTGAATGCTAATCATCTCCGTAAACGCGTGAACCGATCGACGGGCATTATGTCTCTGGGTATTGCCGTGTGTTCGGAAGCGGTTCAGCACTTGAGGTGTAAAGGCAAATTTTCCCTGAATCAAAACCTTGGCATAAAGCAACCAATCGCCATTGAGTTTGAAATGAGCCGGAGCCCCATCCGCCTGATCATAGGCCGATTTACGCATCAATACCGCCGAAGCATTGGGAATGGTGTTGTTGGTTAGTAAATACTGCACACATTCGTCTTTCCCACTGGCCACAAACGCTTGCTCCCAACGATCACTGTTGTAGAGATAACGATAGTTTTCTGCAAAGGAATGCAGGGGCTTACCTTTTTCATTAATCAACATGGACTGCGAAAAGGCCAGTACGATATCCTCATCGCTTTCCATCAAGTCCACCAGCGTTTGCAGCAGTGTAGGCTCGGCAACATCATCGCTTTCGGCAATCCAAATGTACTTGCCTTTGGCGAGGTTAACGCCTTTGTTCCATTGGGCAAAGGGAGAACCGCTGTTGATTCTGTTGGGGAAGAGCCGTGTTCTGTCGTCTATCTTACCCCGCAAAATGTCTAAGCTGTTGTCGGTAGAGGCATCGTCTAATAAAATCACTTCGAAATCGGTAAACGTCTGTCCATAAATGGACGATAAACGCTCATCCAAGTAATCGGCGTGGTTGTAATTGGGTACGATGACAGATACCAACGGCATATACTTCTTGGCTTATTGGTGAGATGCTACAATGGCCTTGATGTTGGGCTTAAAGTAATTTTTTCCCTTGAGTACCTTTCCGTCTTCTCGGTAAATGGGTTTGCCGTTTTCGTCGAGTTTAGACATATTCGATCGTTGGATTTCTTCAAATACATCTTCAATGAGGTCTTGCAAACCATGAGATAAAATGGTGCCGCATAAAATGTACATCATATCGCCAAGGGCATCGGCAATTTCCACCAAATCCCCGTTTTGTGCCGCTTCCAAATACTCTTCGTTCTCTTCTCGCATCAATTTATATCGCAGCAAAATGGTTTCCATATCTATCTGAGAAGTAGGTGATTGTTGGTTGGTAATACCAAACGTATCGTGAAATTCTGCAACGTGGTCAATTTGTTTGCGCATGATGTGTCGTTGTGTTAGTATTTTTGTGCTTTTATGATTCTATTGTCTTGTGGCGCTAAACTATATTAGCAATTGCAAGGTTACAAATAAAAAGTCTATGATTGATAAGGATATTATCGGAACCGGACACTGGATTTTTGCCGGTGTTTCCATTTTGGCGTTTTTGATCTTTTTGGTATGGAGCTACAAAAAGGATAATCCAACGCATAAGCAATCTTACAAAGGCAGTTCACTTTTTTTGCTGGTTTTGTTGGTAGGCTTTTTTTTGTTGTTTATCTTTAAACGTTTGTTTTAACCATTACAAAACACACCTCAAATATGACCCACTACACCGTTGAAGAGTTAAAGCGTATTTTTCCGTCGTTTGGATTGCCTTTGATTGAAGAACTTTCTAAAGAAGCTGTTTTTATGGAAGTCGGCAAGGGCCAAATCGTATCACAACCCAGTTCATACGTGAAAAACGGGATGATGTTGGTTGAAGGACTCCTCAAAGTATATCGCCAAGGGGAGGATGGCAGCTCTTTTTTTGTCTACTACCTAAACCCGGGTGAGGTTTGTTCCATGTCGGTCTCGTGCGGATTGTACGACCGTCGGTTCAACGTCAAAGCCATTGCTGAAGAAGACTGCGTGCTCATCAGTGTTGAACCAAAGTTTTTAAGGTCGTGGATGACCAAATACCCCGAGTGGGTAGAGTACATCATCGGCAGTTATCGAATGCGCTTTGAAAAACTCTTGGACGTCCTGGATCAGATTTCATTTTTGAAACTGGATGAACGCTTGGTCAGTTATCTTAAACGCCGACGCGAAAAAAGCAACGATCGCTTTACCATTGAAGCCTCCCACCAAGAAATTGCCAATGATTTAAACAGCACGCGTGAGGTCATTTCTCGCCTGCTTAAATCTATGGAGAACGATGGACTACTAGAAACGGGCAGAGGAAAGCTCACGCTTTTATCACAATTTGATCAACAATATGGATAAACGTATATACACCTTCATTTTTCTGGTCACTATTTTTGTTGCCTATGCTCAGCAACAAGACCCCGCTTATTTGGTCGATGTGAAATATGAAAATGAGGTGTATGCCACAGCGCTTACCTGGGATTTAAAAGAAGTAAACCTCTATGCGGATATGTATGTGCCCGATAGAGATAGAAGTGAGTTGACACCGCTGGTGATTTTCGTTTCCGATGCTTACTTCACATCTACAGAGGCTTCGTCTGAAGCTTGGGATGATTTGGCCCGATACGTGGCTTCCTGTGGTTTTGTGGTGGCCAATATTCAGTATCGACAAGGCATGTCGCCCGATTTGGATCAACCGATAGAAGATGAGTTTGTCAAAGCCATGTCGCGCGCCAGTAAAGACGTGTACTCGGCCATCGCGTATTTCAGAGAAGACGCCATAAATGGTGCGAATTATTACAACATCGACCCCGATCGGGTGCTCTTGCTGGGTTACTCTTCCGGTGCCATGGCCGCCCTACACGCAGGGAAATACTATGCCGACACTCGTGCCTCGACCGAGCGATTGATGCGACTCATCAGACAAGTAGGGGGTTGGGACGACAACATTAAAAAAGATGAACTCCGTCGAAGTATTAGAGCCGTGGTGTCTATTGCCGGTGGTGTGGTTGATTTAAATATGTATGCGCCTCAAAACAGAACCCCAGTGCTTTTGATAGAAGCCGAAAACGATAGTGTTATTCCCTCTGAAAGTGGCGAAATGGTCGTGTCTGGCGTCCC
>JAIUMB010000073.1 GCA_022565745.1 Cryomorphaceae bacterium
AAAGGCACTTTGGCATGCACCAACACAGGGCGACGCTCCGTACGAATGATGTGAATGGCTTTTTGAAGCGTATTCCAACTCTCTTCAAAATTGGCGCCGTCAACCGAAAACACCTCCAATCCTTTAAAACCGGCGGCAAATTCAGCGGCGTTTTGTGCACGCGTTTCTTCTGCATTGGCCGAAATATCCCATTCGTTGTCTTGCACGAGATAGAGAATGGGCAACTGTTTCAACACGGCCATTTGTAGCGCCTCACTCACCTCCCCTTCGGTCATGGCCGCATCGCCAATGGAGCAAACAGCAATGGGTTTTTCGCCATCGGCAAAATTATCCATCTCAAACTTCTCACGATACTGCAACCCCATAGCGGCTCCGGTAATGGGAATGGCCTGCATCCCTGTCGCCGAACTCTGATGGGGGATTTTGGGCATATCCTCCCGGTTCAAACTGGGATGCGAATAATAGGTTCTCCCCCCCGAAAACGGATCGTCGCGTTTGGCCAAAAGCTGAAGCATCAATTCGTAGGGACGCATGCCAATACCGAGAAGTATGCTGTCGTCGCGATAATAGGCCGAAAGGTAATCTTGAGGCTTTAGCTGCAAGCCCAAAGCCAATTGAATGGCTTCGTGACCATTCGAACACGCATGAACGTACTTGGCGGTAACGGCTTTATTTTCTTCGTATAAATCACTCATGGCGCGCGCCGTAGTCATCAACCCGTAAACGCGTTCCAATAGCTCTTTTGACAATTTATTACTCATGAAACAAAAAATCTATATCGGTTTTATATGATTGAAAATACCGTGATTTCAATCAAAATATTGTTTGCAAATATCGGTCATAAAAACGGTTTAAAAGGTGTCGATTCTCCTTTAGAGTGCGGTGTATTATTTCAACACCTGACCTTTAAAAACCCGTTAATCACACATGCTAAAAACACCAAACCATCCGTTATATTTGTACGATAATCACTGATGCCCCCATTTTATGCGTACTGCACTTTTCGTGTTGTTGATTGCCTTATTAGCCCCAGGAGTCAACGCACAACTTACCGAAGCGCAACGACAAGCAGATCAACACTTTCGCACCGCCTTCACTGCTTTCGAACAAAAAACTTATGCCAATGCCCGCGAGGGTTTTGAGCGTGCACTCGCTACGGAAGCGCTGCCCTTAGAGCGGCGAATGGAAGCGCTTTATTACCGAGCCATATCTGCATTAGAGCTGTTTCATGCCGATGCCGAAAGTTTGATGCAATCTTTTATCGAAGAGTTTCCGACCTCTTCATTTGTGAATCAAGCCAGATTATACCTGGGACAATTCTTTTTCAAAAATCGCAATTACCGAAAAAGTGAAACTTATCTCAGCAGTGTAAACGCAAGGTATATCGAGCGCGGCAATCGTCAAGAACTGCGGTTTCAATTGGGTTATTCTCATTTTGCCAATGAACATTACGACGAAGCCCGGTCAATCTTTTCCACGTTAAAAAATGAAGACGGCCCATTTGCTGCATCAGCAAGGTATTACTTCGCTCACATTCTATACGCCAACGAAGACTACCCCGAAGCACTGGTGAACTTTGAAGCGCTGCAAAACGACCCGGCATTTGGAAAAATGGTGCCCTTCTACCTAGCGCACGTGTACTACCAAATGAAGGAATACGACAGTTTGTTTATTCACGGTGAAGCCATCCTTAGCAATGAAGAAGCACCACGCCGTGTAGAAATTGCTAAACTGATGGGGGATGCGCACTACCGACAAGAAAACTACGCCAAAGCCATTGTTTACTTTGAGTTGTTTCGCGAGGAAGGTGGACGCCCCACACGTAACGACCATTACGAACTTGGCTTTAGCTATTACAAAACGGGGGATTTTGAACGTGCCATTGAGCACTTCAATAAGGTATCGATGAATAAAGATGCCTTGGCGCAAATGACATACTACCACTTGGGTGACTGCTATTTGCGACGAGGAGATAAGCAGTCGGCACTCACTGCCTTTTCTGCCGCTATGGACATCGACAAAAACCCAGAAATTGCCGAAGATGCTGCTTTTCAGTTTGTGAAACTCAACTACGAACTTGGAGGTGTTTATCGAGATGTGGTAACGGCTTTGAATCAGTTTCAACGTAAATATCCAAACAGTGAACACAGTAGAAAAATCAACACCCTACTGGCCGATGCGCATTTGCGCTCAAAAAATTACAGTCGGGCCGCCGAAGCCTTAAAGCGAGCGGGACTTCGCACCATTGAACAGCAAAGCATTTACCAAAAAGTGACTTATTTCCAAGGCATCGAAGCGTTCCAACAAGAGCGTTACAAATCTGCCGTGGTACACTTTGCGGAATCTAGAAAACACCCGATTGACCAAAAGTTCCTGGCTTTGAGCTTGTATTGGGCTGCCGAAAGCTTCTTCCAACTCATGGAATACGATGCAGCGGTGGGGGCTTACTTGGAGTTTCAGCAGTCGCCACAGGCTTATTCAACCGACGAATTTATGCTTTCCAACTACGGACTTGGATACGCTCATTACATGGCCGGAAACTTGCCCGAAGCGGCGAATGCCTTTAGGCGATTTAGCCGGGAACGCAATGTCAATAACCGACAAAGGCGTGACGGGTTACTTCGACTGGCTGATGTGTACTTTCTGCAAGGGCAGTTTCCACAAGCACTGGAGTTCTACAGTCGTGTCAACGATGAATTTACAGAACCCAATACCTACGCTCATTTCCAAAAAGCACTCTGCTTAGGCTTGACCAATGAACCACGCAAAAAAATTGCTGAGTTGGAAAGTTTGATTAAACGCGCACCCAACTCACCCTTGGCTCTTGATGCACGATTTGAAAAGGCATCGACATTCATACAGCTTGACGAATACGATCAAGCACTGCGAATTTACAAGGCCTTTATTCACGAGCACCCCAATCACCCCAACGTGCCCCGTGCCAAGTTGAACATGAGTTTGGCCTACCGCAACTCCATGCGCTATAACGATGCCATCAACACCCTGAAAGAAATTGCTGAGATGTACCCCAATACGCCGGAATCTCAAGAAGCCATCTCGTTTGGTCAAAATGTATTTAGCGAAGCCGACCGGATGGCCGATTATGTAAGTTGGGTTCAGGATATTGGTGGTGGTAACGTTGAGCAAGGTAAACTCGATTCAGCGCTTTATTTTTCCGCTTTTGACCACTACTCTACTGGCAATTACCAAGCCGCTATTCGCGGTTTTAACGACTACGAAGAACGCTTTCCCTCCGGACTTTTTCGCATTGCTGCTAAATTTTACCAAGCAGAATCCCATCAGCGAATAAATGAATTTGACAAAGCCATTGAAGGCTATGAAGAGGTGCTTACCAATGAGAGAACCGCTTTTTTTGAACGCGCATTATTGCGGTCTGCAGACTTGCTTTACCAAAAAGAAGACTATGTTCAGTCTGGGCACTACTACCGTCAAATCCTCAATCGAGACCTGATGGAAGACGATGCTTTATTAGCCACTGAGCGCATGATGCGTATATCGTTTAAATTGGCCGACTGGCCACAATTGGAGGATTGGACCAATCGAGTTCTTAAGCAAAACCCCAAACAAGCCAAGTTAAAACGAGATGCATTGTGGTACCGAGCCCTTGCACTCCATCAGCAAAGTCGACGACCAGAAGCCGACAGCGCCTTGGCGCATATTGTAGATAAATTTCAAGGCTCTGAAGCAGCCAGTGCCCGGTATTTCTTAGCGGAATACGCGTTTGACGACAACGAGCTTGAACTTACCAAAACAAGGGTTTATGCGCTTATTGAAGCATTCCCTAACGAAGTAGAGCTTCGTGACCGAGGGTTGCTGCTACTCGCCAAAGTGTTTATTGAAGAGGATGACTTATTCCAAGCAGAATATTCCCTAGACTTTGTGATTCAATCCAACACCAACAAAGAGCTTGTTGACCAAGCAACCCAACTAAAGGCTGTTTTGGAAGATTTGAGAAGCGCCGCCGAAGCGTCTGATAACGATGCCTGGGAAGTGACTCCGGGAGGAGATACACCTCCGTCAATAATCGAAGACTCATTAACAGATGAAGACAGTCAAGATGATGACGCTGAAAACATAAACCAACGAGAAGACTAAGCGTGATGGAGACGAAAAACAACAAAACATTTAGCACGATGAACCACATACTTAAACTTATCGTCACGTGTCTTCTCTTACCACTAGGCACATGGGGGCAGAGCGACTTGGGCAACATCCAACTCAATGTTACCAGAGCCTTTGAAGGCGAAGTACAGCAGGCCAGAAAAATCAGCGACATACCACGCATCGAAGACACCATCAGAACAGACGTCAAACTCGATTACCAAATCAGGCCACAGTCTGTTTTAACCGATTTCAAACCAGAGCCACTATCGCCTGCACGTATTCGCCGAGTACCGGCTGATAAGCTTCCGAAATTAATGGTTCGCTTGGGTGCCGGCAACTATTTGACTCCATTGGCTGAATTATCATTTACCAGCGATCGTTCAAGAAATCAATCTTGGGGTGTTAAAGCACGACATTTTTCTACCCAATCAGGCGTACCCAACCTTCATCACGTAAAAAATCAAGAGGCCAGTAATGCTAATTTTCTCAGTGAAAATAAACTTTCCGGGCACTACCGTCGTTTCTTCCGCGATTATACCCTAACCACCCGAGCTGAGGGATTTTTCTACGCCAACAACCTCTACGGTGTTCCTGCCCTGGATTGGAACAGTGAATTTGTGTATCGCGACATTGAACGTCAATATTTTTTGGGCAGTAATGCCAATGTTTCACTCAACAGTCAAAAAACCAAACAAGACCGGTTTTTTGATGACGGACATCTGCACTATCACTTTGTAGTAGACGCATTCCAAACCCAAGAGCACTTAGTGTCCCTTCCTACCAAATGGTCTTTCCCAATTGATGATCAACTTTTGAAATTTGATTTTACTGCCCAGTATCAAAATGCAAGGAATAACGATTTGGAAACCGCCGCTGAATACCTCAACTTCCAAGCAAAGCCCAATCTCGATTACGTTCAAGAAGAGGTTTCGCTAAACATTGGTTTAAACTTCATTTACAACCAAGACAACTTAGTCTATCGAGGCGAAGATATAGATTTAGGCAACGTGTTTATTTTTCCAGAAGTAGTGGGAAGATACCGCGTGGCACCGGATGTTTTTGAATTGTTTGGTGGTATTGATTACGATTTTAGACTGAACACCATAACCGATATTATTCGCGAAGCACCGTGGATGAACCCAGGTATGCGTTTGCAACCAACCAGAAGAGAAGATTTTTTCGCCGGCATGAATCTACTAATTATGCCCGGACTTAGTCTGGAAGGAAGTGGACGTTATGTCAATTGGCGAGATAAAGCGGCCTTTTTCCGAGATCCCAATAGTTTTTTAGATCCTGAAGCTTTACAAGGACTAGACCTGCGCTATCTAAACGGTAATGAATTAAACCTAGCCGGTAGTCTCAATTACAAATTCAACAGTCATTTGAGTTTTGGCACCAACCTGTCTTACTCGCGCTTTGAATTTGAAGGCGATATCGCTTACCACTTGGCGCCTTGGCGTGGAGGTTTCAACACCAGATATAACTATCGCAATAAGATAGGTCTAAAACTCGACATCATCTACGTAGGTACCCGCGAGGCATTTAACCCAGACCGCTACGAAGATGCACCATGGGCCGATGACTTTCATATTCTGCCTTCCTTTTGGGACGCCGACCTGCAAATTGATTATTACTTCAACCAAAATCTTACCGGCTTCATCAAAGTGCACAACGCATTTGCCAGTCGATACGATATGTTCTTGGGCTATGGCGCACAGCGATTCTTGGGCTTAATAGGCTTTTCGTTTAAACTGTAATCACAAAGACCAGCGAAAAAACATACATTTGCGCTATGGAAAACAATCCCCTTTTAACCCTTAAGCACGCTTATATAGCTCAGCAAAAGAACGTGGTGCTATCAGAAGTTAGCATGGATATTTATCCTGGGGACTTCGTTTACCTCATTGGCAACACAGGCAGCGGAAAGTCTTCGCTCCTTAAAACCTTATATGCCGATTTACCAATCATGGAAGGTGAGGCCGAAGTGGTTGGTTTTTCTCTAAAAGGCATCAAAGAAAAGGACATTCCATTTCTTCGAAGAAAAATCGGCATTGTATTCCAAGATTTCCAGTTGTTGCCAGACAGAAGTGTGCGCGACAACCTGATGTTTGTTCTCAAGGCCACCGGGTGGAAAGACAAAGCCAAAATGGAGGAGCGCATCCGCTATGTACTTAAGCGTGTAGACATGGAAACCAAGCACTTGAACATGCCCCATCAGTTATCTGGCGGTGAACAGCAAAGGGTATCTATTGCTCGAGCGCTTCTCAACGACCCCGAATTGATATTGGCCGATGAGCCTACCGGTAACCTTGACCCTTCAACCAGCGAAGAAATAATGCTTTTACTCAAAGAAATTTCGCAAAGTGGTCGCGCCATCCTAATGGCCACACACGACTACTCCTTGATACTCAAGTTTCCATCGAGGACACTTAAGTGCCAAGACGGCAAAGTGTTTGAGACCATGCAAACCCGGTTGTAAATGATCTCTGTTCTTATTCCGACTTATCGCTTTGACCCTACTGTACTGGTCAACGAGTTGCATCGACAATTGACCGTTACTGGTCTATCGTTTGAGATATGTATTGCCGACGACGCGCCTGATTCGCCACTATCCAACGAATACCAAGACCTTTGCCATTCGCTTCATCATGTGCGCGCATCTATTCGAGAAGTAAATCTGGGCGCCTTTGAAAATCGACGTCGCTTGGCAGAAGACGCCGTCTATGATCGATTGCTTTATTTGGATGAAGATGCAATTATCGACGCTACTTTTATTCAACGTTACACCACTCATTTCAAAGAAAAGGGAAATGTTGTTCAGGGTGGTGCTCGTTTTGCCAAAGAAAAACCATCTAACAAGACCCATCACCTGCGTTGGAAAGTAGGCAAACAAAGGGAATCATCGCATGCAGATAAGCGACAAAGCAACCCCTATGCCGGATTCATAACGTGTAACTTTATCATCGACAAGCACGTCTTGTTGAAACTCCCTCGTCACAAAGAAATAAAGGGTTATGGACATGAGGATACCATGATGGGGTATGACCTCAAATACGCCTTTGTGCCTATTGTACATATAGACAACCCCATTGGACACCTACAAATGGATGATGCCGAGACCTATTTAATCAAAACAAGAAAAGGGGTGGCCAACTTAGCTCGATTGATAAAAGCCGGCAAAGTAGATGAAGATATTCGTCTTTACCGCTTTTACAAAAAAATTAAAAAAACGGGAAGCGGTAAGCTCTTGGCTACCTATGTGTATAACAACAATGATGCTATAGTGAGAAAACTATCTAAAGAGAACCCGCCATTAAGACTCTTTGATTTGTATAAAATGGGCTGGCTATTTTACGAAGTCAATCAAAAAAACGGCTTAAAGCAAACCACAGTTTGACGTCGTATTTCCTATGCGAACAACATTTCCTCCATCGCAATAACACGAGTCTTGACCAGCTTTAACGAAATTCTTATCGCAGAGTTCCATGACCAAATAATTGATGCTGCGTTCATTTAAGCGAAATTCTTGAATTTGCGGATTTGTGATACCACCAGATGTAGCAAACCTGGTATTTCTACTGGTAAACAAACCAACGCCGTTTTCTACATTGGTAAACAACGGCTTTTCTTGAGCTATACCCGGAGAAGGTCGGTTAACCTCTACATAAGTGCGCATATCTGAACCGCCTACTACTGCCTCAAGCCTTACAAAATTTAAATACCGGAGAGTATTGGCATCGGTCGGTACGTTGTTGTTGATGACCGCATAAAAGTTTGAAGCATTAAGGGACCCCGCAACACTCCTTGTGGTGATATTGGTTAAATCTGTGCGATACGATAATACCTTGCTGGTGATTTGACTGGGGTTGTTTTTATCCTGCTCGCTGTAATGAATGTACACCATCACACTGTAAACAGAGCCATTATTCGGACGATTGTAATCTAAATTATCATTCACTGGCTCTCGATTGGCATTGGCCAAATTGATGCTGATACGCGGACTGTTAAAAACGTTACCTTCTTGTGAGGCCCAATTGGGCACATCGGTGATTGCCGTAACCAACGGTCCCCCATCGGGTTTAGCAATTTCTAAACGGTAAATATGATCATCTCTGATGGGCTCAACCGTATAGTACAAATGATAATCTTCCGTTGAAAATGGACCATTATCGTTGAGCTTACCTGGCTTATCTATACGTTCTAAGCGAAAGCGATTTTGAACAACACTGTCTTCATTCATTTCTACAATATCAACATCTATGTTGTCGTAATACAATGAATCAGACACAGCAGCCATTTGTTCAGGTGGAGCCTCTCCGAGAAACACTTTTCCAATACGTACAAATTGCGTATCCAAACGAGGATCTAAAACCCCATAGACATAGGCTACATCTTCCCACTCAGCATTGATGGGCAAATCGTTGCTACAACGAATAAACGTTAAGATAAGCACCGAAAATAAAAACAGTTTTTTTAACATGATCAAAAATAAGTGGGCAAAGATAACAATACAAATTGATTATAGATATTTAAACCTAATAGCAGGCATAAGTGTTTACTAATTTGAATACATTTACGGGGCAGTTATGTGCTGCACCTAACCTTTATTAAAATGAAACAAAAACGAGACAGTGTAGAAGTAAAAGCGTCGTTAGAAGACGTATGGGCGTTTTTTTCAAACCCCAAAAACTTAGAAAAAATAACACCCGACGACATGGGGTTTGAGACCATCAACGAAATGCCCAAAGCCATGTACGCCGGAATGATGATTCACCATAAAGTTGGTGTGTTTCCAGGTATACGTATGAACTGGATCACCGAAATCACCCATGTTAAGGAAGGCGCCTATTTTGTGGATGAACAACGCTTTGGTCCTTTTGCCATGTGGCATCACGAACATCATTTTGAAGCCACTGAGCAAGGCACTATGATTACCGATATCATCTCTTACAAAGTACCACTTGGCCCATTAGGCAATATCTTTGAGCCGTTATTGGTTGGCCCTAAAGTGCGTCATACTTTTGCCTATCGGGCAAAAAAAGTAAGAGAATTGTTTGGAGCCGTTTAAACATTTTAGCTGCGAAAAACTTTAATATAACAAGCAAACAGAAAAATGTTTGATCATTTATGCAGGACAAAGTAATATTTGGAATTGATTTTGGGAGTAAGCGATCGGGCAATACCGTCATCGCTGCTTTTAAAGATATGCGGGTGGATTTCTTAGACACTGAAAAAGGGGTTGATGCCGATGCTTTCATTATGAATGCGGTTGAACACTACAAACCAAAGCTCATCTTTATAGATGCACCCTTATCATTACCGGGTAAATATCGGAACATTTCGGGGTGTGAATGTTATAATTTCAGACATGCCGACGCCGAGTTAAAAGCCATGTCGCCTATGTTTCTAGGCGGACTCACTGCTAGGGCCATTGCCATTAAAGATGCTTGTGTTGATAAAGGCATTGAAGTATGTGAAACTTACCCCAAAGCCCAAGCCACGAAATACAACCTAAAAAAATTAGGGTATAAAGGCAATAAATTGGCCCTTAAACTTTGTGCCGACACCATTACCGAAAGCTTTCATCCAAATATTCGCCTTTGTGTGAAAGAAATTACCAGTTGGCACCACCTTGATGCCCTAATGGCTTTGATTTCTGCCATGACATACGTGCAAGGTCAAGGACAGGTATTTGGCAAGCCAGAAGAAGGCGTTATTTACATATGAGGCTGCGTTTGATTTTAGGTGATCAGCTGAACCACAACCACAGCTGGTATACCGATGGCCAAGATGCCGTTTATGTACTTATGGAAATGCGGCAAGAAACGGATTATGCCTGTCATCACATTCAAAAAATTGTAGCCTTTTTTAGTGCCATGCGTGCTTTTTCTCAGTCGTTAATAACACGTGGACACCAAGTACATTACCTTACACTCAACGACCCTGACAACACCCAAAGCCTTACAGAAAACCTTGAGTGGTTGGCAAAAAAATACAGTGCCTCTTCCATTGAATACCAGCAGCCCGACGAATATCGCTTAGATCAGCAATTGATAAAGTGGTCAAAAAAAACGAGTTATGATGTCGTTGTGGCTTCAACCGAGCACTTCCTCACCGAAAGAAATGACTTAGCCGATTTTTTCAAAGGAAAGAAAATGTATCTGAT
This sequence comes from Cryomorphaceae bacterium, assembly GCA_022565745.1. GTDB lineage: Bacteria > Bacteroidota > Bacteroidia > Flavobacteriales > Schleiferiaceae > CSBr16-58. Next base: position 10,292 of record JAIUMB010000073.1, read on the forward strand.
GGAGTCGTTTTACCGCATGATGCGAAAAAAACACAACATCTTAATGCAGCCAAACGGCGATCCCGAAGGCGGCACTTGGAATTACGATAAAGAAAACCGGGGCAAATTACCCGCCAAGGCCAACATGCCACCGGTAAAATTTTTCCAGCGTAACGTCAGCGATTTATATGAGATGATAGAAAGTTCCGGTGTCAATACCATTGGTCGCATAAATTCTAGTGCTTTTATTTGGCCGGTTACACGCGAAGAAGGCATGGAAATGCTGGAGTGGTTTTGCGAAAATGCGTTACACAATTTCGGCAAATACCAAGACGCTATGCATACCGATGGGTGGAGCTTGTATCACTCACGACTGTCATTTCTCATCAATGCTAAAATCCTTTCTCCTCTTGAGGTAGTCAAGCGCACTGTTGAAGAATGGCATCAAAGAAAAGACGAAATCACACTGCCCCAAATCGAAGGGTTTGTGCGTCAAATCATTGGGTGGCGTGAATATATGCGCGGCATTTATTGGGCACATATGCCGGAATATGCCAAAAAAAACGAACTCAACCACCAGCGCAAACTCCCCGATTGGTTTTGGACGGGCGAGACCGATATGAACTGCCTAAAACACGCCATCAATCAGTCGCTTGATTACGCTTATGCTCACCACATTCAACGGCTGATGGTGACCGGCAATTTTGCTTTATTGGCAGGCATACACCCCGATGAAGTGGATGCGTGGTACTTGGGCATATACATCGACGCCATTGAATGGGTAGAAATCACCAATACCCGCGGCATGAGTCAGTTTGCCGACGGGGGTATCGTAGGTACAAAACCCTACGTCTCTTCGGCGAATTACATCAAAAAAATGAGTAATTACTGCGATGGTTGCAAGTTCGACCCAAAGAAGCGTCACGGAGAAGGCGCTTGTCCGTTCAACAGTTTGTACTGGCACTTCTACGACCGCCATCGCGACAAGCTCGCAAACAACCCCAGAATCGGCATGATGTATCGCACTTGGGACAAGATGGATCCAAAGGAGAGGGAGAATATTTTGTCTTGGGCGAATGGGTTGATTGAAGATTTGTAGCCGGCCTTATGTTGGGGGTATGGTGTGTTAGTTTTTAGTTTTTGACTGCCTAAATAAGGTTGACCGTTTTCTATACATGCCATTGGATAGAACAAAATGAATATTGGCCTATATATGCATTCGCAAACCCATGCGCGCGTAGCGCTCTGCACATACATCTATGCTCTGAGCCAGCAAAGCACTACTCCACCCGCACCTTCACCACATGCCGTTCATCACCTATGATTTCTATGGTGTACATACCGGAGGGCAAGC
>JAIUMB010000074.1 GCA_022565745.1 Cryomorphaceae bacterium
CCCGGACTAGGACGAAACCCATTATAAGGGTCTTCGGCATTGATCCTGCATTCAATAGAATGGAGTTTAGGGAAGTAATTTCTTCCAGAAATAGGGATACCGGCAGCCACTTTGATTTGCTCGCGAATTAGATCATAATCAATGACTTGTTCGGTAATGGGATGCTCAACTTGAATACGGGTATTCATTTCCATAAAGTAGAAATTCCGATGTTTATCCACCAAGAACTCTATGGTTCCTGCACCCTCATACTTGATGAATTCAGCTGCTTTTACGGCAGCGTTACCCATTTCTTCACGCAACTCATCGGTCATAAATGGCGAAGGCGTTTCTTCGGTTAACTTTTGGTGACGGCGCTGAATGGAACAGTCGCGTTCACTTAAGTGACACGCTTTACCCGTTGAGTCACCCACGATTTGAATTTCAATATGGCGTGGCTCTTCGATTAGTTTTTCCATGTACATACCGTCGTTGCCAAAAGCGGCCAAGGCCTCTTTTCGCGCACTTTCCCAAGCTTTTTCTAGCTCATCTTCTTTCCAGATGGCACGCATACCCTTACCCCCGCCACCGGCTGTGGCTTTCATCATCACGGGATAGCCAATTTTTTTGGCCACTTTTTTTGCGTCTTCCAGACTATCTAAAATGCCATCTGAACCGGGTACTGTTGGCACACCAGCCTTTTTCATGGTTGCTTTTGCCGACGCCTTATCCCCCATTCTGTCAATCATTTCGGGGGAAGCACCGATGAATTTAATGCCGTGTTCGGCGCAAATTTTTGAAAACTTGGCATTTTCAGACAAGAAACCATATCCAGGGTGGATGGCATCGGCATTGGTTATTTCTGCGGCTGCAATAATATTTGGAATCTTGAGATAAGATTCAGAACTGCTTGCCGGACCAATACAAACAGCTTCGTCGGCAAAGCGTACGTGCAAACTGTCGCGATCGGCTGTAGAATATACCGACACCGTTTTAATGCCCATTTCGCGGCAAGTACGAATCACCCGCATGGCGATTTCACCGCGATTGGCAATAAGGATTTTTTTAAACATACTCGTTGGTTTTGTTGGTAATTCCCGACCCTGTTATGCAGGCTCGATGACGAACAATGGCTGATCGTATTCTACCGGGGTTTGGTCATCTACGAGGACTTTAACAACTTTACCGCTAACTTCACTTTCAATTTCATTGAATAGTTTCATCGCTTCGATGATACAAACCACATCACCTGGCTTGACCACATCACCAACTTTCACAAATACATCTTTATCAGGAGATGGACGTCGGTAGAACGTACCAATCATTGGAGAGTTGATGGTGATTTGGTTGGAAGAAGCCGCTGGAGACTCTTCAGCTTTTTGTTCAGTAGGTGCCGGAGCTGCGGGAGCTGCTGCCTGAGGTTGTGGCGCTGCATGAACCATTTGGGGTGCAGCAGTAACAATCTGGGTTTTCACCTCTTCTTCTTTACCAGTACGAATGGTAATTTTAAAGTCGTCGGTTTCCAGTTTCACCTCTGAGGCGCCACTCTTGGCGACAAAGCGAATTAAATTTTGGATTTCTTTAATATCCATAGTGTAAAGGGTTTTAATAAAAACAAATGTAACAAAAAATTATTTCGGGTCGTATGCCCAAGTCAGATAAATTGCGCCCCAAGTAAATCCGCCACCAAAAGCAGCGAATATCAGGGTATCTCCTTTCTTCAACTGCGATTCGTAGTCCCACAGACAAAGCGGTAATGTACCGTTGGTGGTATTGCCGTATCGCTGAATATTGAGCATGACTTTTTCATCGCTTACGCCCATACGTTTGGCCGTAGCGTCAATGATTCGCTTATTGGCTTGGTGCGGCACCAACCAATCGACATTATCGGCAGTGAGATTGTTTCTTTCCATGATACCAGCGGCAACTTCAGCCATATTGGTAACGGCGAATTTAAAAACCTGCTGTCCTTCTTGATAAACGAAGTGTTCTCTATTGGCTACGGTTTCTTGTGTAGGCGGATACATTGAACCTCCTGCCTTAATCTTTAAAAAATCACGCCCAATTCCATCGCTACGCAAAATAAAATCTTGCACCCCATAACCTTCGTCATTGGGCTCTAATAAGGCGGCTCCACAGCCATCGCCAAAAATGACACAGGTGGTTCTGTCGGTATAATCAATAATGGATGACATTTTATCGCCACCAATAACCAGTACTTTTTTAAATCGACCGGACTCTATGTAGGAAGCCCCCGTGCTTAAGCCAAAAAGCCAACCGGAACATGCCGCCTGCAAGTCAAATCCAAACGCATTCTTTGCACCTATTTTATTGCAAATCAAAGCAGATGTATTAGCCACAGGCATATCGGCGGTTACCGTAGTAACGATAACGGCATCTACATCTTCCAGTGTTTTACCTGAACGTTTTTTTAGATCTTCAATGGCTTCCATAGCCATGACAGAAAGACCAGCGCCCTCACCCTTTAGAATTCTTCGTTCTTTAATGCCCGTTCTAGTGGTAATCCATTCATCGGTGGTATCAATCATCGTTTCCAATACCTCATTGGTCAATCGATATTCAGGAACAAATCCTCCTATAGCGGTAATGGCAGCGTGTGTCTTGTTCATGTGTTCAAATTCAGTTTGGCTTTACTCAGCAAAATTAAGGGTAAATAACCGACGAAATAACAAATCTGTAAAGAAAGATTGAGAAATTTACCCTATACATGCTGTTGAAAAGAAAAAATCCCGCTTACCTTGTAAAAGGTTTCGGGATTTTAAAAAAAGAAACGAGCATACCGAAGCTTAAGCTTCAGCTGCTTCAGTTTTGTCTACTACAACACGACCTTTGTAGTATAATTTACCTTCATGCCAATACCCGCGGTGCCACAGGTGTGATTCACCGGTCGTCGGACATACAGCGATGGTAGGTGCTGTTGCTTTGTAATGGGTACGTCGCTTATCGCGGCGTGTTTTCGAAATCTTGCGCTTGGGATGTGCCATGGTTCCTGTTTATTTATCTTTTTTTAATGCGTTTAATGCTTGCCAGCGAGGATCAATGTCGCCCTCATCTGTATGCTCGTCTTTTACTCTATCTTCCTGCTCGCTCATGTATTTAACATAAGCGCGGTACACATCTGAATCTTTCTCGCCATTGATGACTTCCGGATTTATTCTTCGAGTTGGTAAGTTTAATACCATGGTCTCATAGAAAAAATCCGTCAAATCAACATCGTGTGCATGACGGTCAATGACCCATACTTCGTCGTCGTTTTTGTCTTCATAATCACCAAACTTGGCAATTAATGCAGCATCGTAGGTTTGGTCAAGCCAAAACAATTCAATACTTACATCACATGATACGCGCAATGAACCAGAAAAATTCATCTGCATATGCAAATGTCTATCGTTTTTGTTTAACTCAACATCAACCTTCATTCGACTTCCGTGAATGTGGTCGACAGGAAAATGTTCAAAGAACGAATCCTCAATGGGAAAAGTCAATTGGTGGACGCCATCCTTAAGTCCAAAAAAATTCAGCTTATAGGCCTTACGCCAACGTGTATTGTCCTTTCTCATTCAGGGGTGCAAATGTACAATCATTTTCTACAATGATAAAAGAATTTTCAATATTTATCAACATCCCATCTTTTGATATGTGAATAACCCATCTCTCCTTTATTGTTACTTGGTGTTTCAACAATTATTCAGGCGCATATGTTAAGGTATAAATATTGCGTTTTGATAAATAATCTGCTTCATTGGTGGAAACACAAATTAAGTCCCCCTATTCGCTGGATGGTATATCTCTTTGCGGCTATGTTTTCGCTGTCGTTGATGTTTGCTCCAGAAGCCCGTACAAAAGACTACGCACAAACCGATTTCACATATCATTCGTCGGCAAAACTGTATTTTCACAACGTACGCAGTTACTACTACTATCGCGATGAAGAAGAAAAAGCCGGTTTTTATCGCTATGAATTAAAGAAACAGCGGATGATCGATTCTTTACTCCCGTTTGGCTTGTTTTTATTAGACAATTGGCGGAGCTCCGAGGTTTATATATGGTTAAATCCAGATTCCACAATCACGCACATTAAAATAGACAGCACCACTTTTTCCACACAAACGCTCAATCGCGAAAAAATGCACCTAATGGCGGCATCCATTTATCAGGCGCTTTTAAACGACCAATCCATTTTCGCAAAAACTCAAGAAGGACCATACGTAGAGATATTGACCGACCGCAAAGAACAAAAAGCGCTCGAAACCATTTTGTTTGATTATTTCCGCTGGTTAGATATCCACTGAAGCCCACACCGGACAATGATCGGAGTGAAAAGATTCGTAATCGTGTCCGGCGTTTTTCACCGCCGACTGAAAACGTTGTGGTACCATAATGTAATCAATTCGCCAACCTTTATTACGCGCACGGGCATTTGTTCTGTAACTCCACCAGCTGTATTGGTCGGGTGCTGTGTTGTGTATTCTAAATGCGTCTACAAAACCGTTGGCTTCAAGTTTGTCCATCCAAGCCCTCTCTTCAGGTAAAAACCCTGGGGTCTTAGTATTTTTTACCGGGTCATGGATGTCCATGGGATGGTGACAAATATTAAAGTCTCCCGTAATGATGGCAGAAGACTTATCTTTTATAAATCGATTGAAGGCCTCTAAAAAATCCATTTTTAAAGCCTGTCTTTCAGGTGTTGTACCCGAAGGAAAATATGTATTAATCAATATAAACGATTCAAAATCCAATGCCAACACCCGTCCTTCCTTGTCGAGGACCTCGTGACCAATGTGATTGGGTAAGGCTTTGGCTTTGGCTTTAGATAAGACGGCTACCCCACTGTAACCTTTTTTCTCAGCACTGTTGATGTAAACCTCATAGCCCATACGAACAAATTCATCAATGGGCATTTGTTCTTTAAGTGCTTTGATTTCTTGTAAACAAAGAACATCAGGGCGATGAGCTTCTATCCAATCCAATAAGCCTTTTTTTACCGCCGCGCGAATACCGTTGACATTGAATGAATAAATCCTCACCTACTGCACTGTTTTTCGAATAATGACATCCACTTGGTGTGACGGCAATCGTGTTTTCAAGTACCCCTTCAGCCTATCGGTCTCTTTCTCCGTTAGCGGACTGCTTAACCTGATTTGTGCTAAGTAAATGGTATCGGCAACATTGTCGGCAGCAAAAAGCAACTGCTTGCTCAATCCAAAACGCTCTACATTGGGGTACATTCGCATCACCTCACGTTTGACTTCGGCTGCTTTTTCCTGCTCTTGGGTATAGAAAGCTATTTGCTTATCCATCTCCCTTAATTCCAATCGCATTTCCTCCTTCTCTTTTTCCGACTTGAGAATGAGATCTTCCAGCACCCCTGATTTAATGGCATCGGGGTTGAATTGGTCTTGCTTTAAGCCTTGTCTAATAACCAACTCAACATCAGATAATTTATACGTTTCAAGCTTGGATTTAGCGTGTTCAATCATTTTATCTTCAACAAATTCTCCGACGTAGGTGACCTTAATAATAGGCTCTTTCCTGTCGTAATTGATTTCTCGTGATACGATTTGTGCATTGGGAAAGTCCATTTCTTTATTCAAAAAGGCATTGGCATTACTTTCAAAATAAGAGCGTTGTATGATTCCCACACCTAAGTAAAGACTAGGGATAATTGTCACTGTTACCAAGAGTATAATGTATTGTCTAACGCGTTTTTCACGTGTTGGATCCATAAAGGTTTTCAATGGAAACTTTAAAAAACGCAGGATGAGGAATGAAGACAAAGAAATGAAAACGGTATTGATAAAGAACAAATACAGGGCGCCAAAGAAATAGCTGAATTGCAGTGTTGCCAACCCGTAGCCCGCTGTACAAAGAGGCGGCATAAGCGCGGTTGCAATGGCTACACCAGGTATCACCGTGCTGTTTTTGTCTTTACGCGTAAATGCAACAACACCGGCCAAACCACCAAAAAGCGCTACGAAAACGTCGTAGATATTTGGAGTGGTACGCGCCAGCAACTCCGATTGTGCTTCGCTGAGAGGACTTATAAAAAAGTAAAAACTAGAAGCTATAATACTGATACCTACAGCTATTCCAAAGTTTTTAAACGCTCGTTTCACCAACTCAAAATCATATGTTGCAACCCCCAAGCCTAAGCCCATAATGGGACCTAAAAGCGGGGAAATTAACATCGCACCAATAATCACTGCAGTAGAATTGATGTTTAGTCCTAAAGAACAAACCAAAATAGCAAATATCAAAATCCATAAGTTGGTCCCGCGAAACTCAACCGAACGCTCTATGGCCGACACAACTTCTTTTGAATCGTCTTTGTCTTCTGTTAAATCAAACAAATGCTGAATGTATTTAACAAAAGCATCCCATGTGGTTTTGGGAATGTACTTGAATTTCTTTTCTTTGGCTGACATTTAGATGTGGTCAATTATCGTGTGCACGAAAATAGTGTGTAGTCTTAAATTCAACCGCCATTATCAATTTTTTTTTCTGTATTTTTGAAGCGGTTTATTAACATTCAAACCTGTTATACCATATCCCCTTTTAATAAACAAACCTCAAACCATCTATGAACCTTCGAATTTTGTCTTTCATTGCACTCGTTGTGCTTTTTTATGCTTGTGATTGTCAACGTGATGAAACAACCGACGCCAAAGCATTCACCACCGATACCATTTATGATGCTGAAGGCGCTTTGATAGAGCTGGTTCATTTCAAAGAAGATACACTTCACTACATTGTTGAGAATTACTATCGCAGCGGGCAAATTCGTTTTAAAGGCGAATACGGCACCATCAAGAAATGGAGTATTCCCATTGGTGAACACATCTTCTTCCGTGAAGACGGCACACGTGAAAAACGCATCACCTACAAATACGAAAACGAAGATTCTGAACTTTTCAATGAAATTGTACAGTTACAAGAAGAATTGGTATTCCACCACGACGGCGAAACGCCCAAGCAATCAAAACTGTTTCGCAGTGCCCCCGAAGACAAGAGAAATCCCTGTGGAGAGTGGTTTGAGTTTAACGAAGAGGGACATAAAAAGCACGCCATCATCTATGACAATGATTGCTTTTAAAAAGTCTGTGGTGTTTTACCGAAGCGCCGCTTAACGACCGAAGGGTTTTTGCGGAGAATTCCGAAATCAAGTCTCATGTGGTATACCCCTACGGCAAATCATTTTTTTTATCAAACAATTGCTTGGCCTCTGTATGGAGGTTTACACCTTTGGCTTCTACGCCATTGACCATCATTTGTTGCTGAACATCGATGGAGAATTTGTGAATGAGTTGAAACAGCTCATTGATAAAGCCATTGTCGATGCCTAGTTTTTCTGCATGCAATTTTCTATCGTGTAACACTGAAAACCAACGTTGAAATTGCAAAATGGCCACGTTGTTGTCTTTTTTTACCTGACCAATCAACTCTACCATATCGCGTCTTTTAGCAAGCACATCGACCAGTGTGTGGTCAATATCGTCGATGATGCTGCGCAATTGCTCGAGCTTTATTACGGTTTCTGTGTTTGGACAGTCTTCATCGCGAATCACTATTTTATCCAATAACCGCAGAACCTCATCGGGTAACAGCTGCTGCTCAGCATCGCTCAAGGCTTTTTCTGGTTGAATGTGCGATTCAATCATAAGGCCATCTAGCTGCAAATCAAGAGCTGTTTGCGCCACTTCGTAAATGTAGTCTCGATTGCCACTGATGTGAGAAGGGTCGCAAATGATGGGCAAATCAGGACGATGAGTTCTAAGCTCTATACTCACCTCCCACTTGGGGTCATTGCGAAAAGGGTTAAAATTATGGGCATAAAACCCTCTATGAATGGCTGCAATTTGATGAATACCTACTTTTTCAAGTCTTTCTATAGCGCCCAGCCAAAGTCCAATTTCAGGGTGTATGGGGTTTTTAACAAATACAGGGACGTCCACGCCTCTCAATGCCTCAGCTATTTCTTGCACAAAAAACGGGTTTACCGTGGTACGGGCACCAATCCAGAGCATGTTAATCCCCGAATTAAGGGCTTGCTCTACGTGTAAGGCATTGGCAACCTCGGTCATCACGGGCAAATTGACGTTCTCCCCCGCCCTACGTAGCCAAGACAGTGCAGGTGCACCTATACCTTCAAAGCTATCGGGACGCGTTCTCGGTTTCCAAATACCAGCTCTGATGGCATGCACCTTTCCGCTGGCTGCCAATCGGTTGACGGTTTGTGCAACCTGATCTTCCGATTCAGCACTACAAGGACCACTGATGATTAGAGGGCCATCTCCAGGTGGATGACCAGCCAATATTGGCCATTCGTTAAATACCCTATTTTTTTTCACAACGTAGAGAATAAAAACCGGAGCGTTATCGCTCCGGTTATTCGTTTAACAGTGTTCGTCAAACGCTTGTTTAAGATTATCGGCAATTAATTCTGCCAATCGGCCTTCAATGTGATGACGCTCAATCATGTGAACCAATTGACCGTTTTTGAATAAGGCCATGCTTGGAGATGACGGCGGAAAAGGAGCCATCAATTCTCGGGCTTTATTCACTGCATCTTTGTCGTTACCGGCAAATGAGGTAATCACCCGATCTGGGCGCTTACTGTGTTGTACCGCAAGTTTAGCCGCCGGTCGGGCATTGGCAGCAGCACATCCACATACGGAGTTTATTACGACTAAGGTTGTGCCTTCAGCCTTAACAACGTTTTCCATATCTTGGGCGGTACGAACTTCAGTAAATCCGGCATTGGTGAGGTCTGCACGCATGGGTGCAATCATATCTTCTGGATACATAGTATATCGATTTTTAATTTATGCAAAAGTACCGTATTTTTTGGTAACAGCTATTAATTAAACATAGGAAATAGCCGTTTGGTTTACATAACAAAACGCCAAATAAGTTTTCCCAAAATCTGAGTTTGCGGCTCTATTATTTGAATCTCCGAAGTATTCATGATGTGGTTGACAATAAAAAAGAAATCGGCACCAATAATCGGTATCCATTGCAAGCGAAAATTCAATACGAAGAGATCCGCATCTTGATTGATTTGTGTGTACAACAACCCAAAAACCCGAGGATTGAAGGCGTATTCGAAGCGTGAACCAAATAGCTGATTGCTAAAGTCTCCTTCCGGTAAATTAACATTATTCCACTCCAAAAATGCAGATATGGTCAAGTATGGCGACGTACGCCATCTTCCCTCCCACACTTGCTGTGTACTCGTTCCACCGTAAAACTCACCGGTACTGAATCGCACATTTCCCGACAGTGTTCGTGAGGTAAACGTTCCGGCTTGTAGTCTAAAACGCGTAAACCAATATTCACCCTCATTGATTATCACCTCATCGTCCGGGCGACCTCTGGGGGCATATATTCTAAAATCTTGTATCAGTCCTTCTGCATGATGATCAATCATCACATTAAAATACTCTCCCGAGCGGGTGAAAAAACCAAACGGTCTAATTTCGTATAAAAACGACTGAATACTACGCGTGTCGTTCCATAGGGTATACGTGAGCTGTCCGGGGGTGAAATCCCATTGTCTGATCCAAGAAAAGGGTCCATCTGATTTGGGTCGCGGACGGTACAATACCTGCGCAAAATATTCTTCAAAGTTGGTTCTTCGCTGTAGGGCCACTTCCGGACTAAAGGCCATGGGACTCTTTTGCGCGCTGGCGAATATGTTGATTTTGTCATTGGGATATGCCATGTAGGCTCGGTAGGCAAAGGCATTTCTGTCAAACTGTCCATCAGAATTAAAGGTGTGAATATAAGCACCTCCAACATTGAAGTTGCGCTTACCAAATAACTTATCGGTGGCATAACGAAAATTACCGCCCGTGGTGGTATGCCAACCCTCTTCTGTGAATTTATTAACCGTCATTAATCCAACAGTAGATTGCTCTAGTACATCCTGACGCCAAGATGCCACGGAATAATTGGTCATCGGTTCGGTTTCCGTTTGTCCGGTTTGAATGCTCATCAAGCCAACCGTACTCCCTCCTTCTTTTCCTAACAAACGGACGCCTCCCAGCATAGGCACAGGGTTTCTGTCCTCGTCCAAGCCTATTCTTCTGCTGTAGAATGGAATGATACGGTTGCCACCAAAGCCAAAGTCAAAGTAATCGGCGCCTTCTAAAAAAAACTCCCTTAACTCGGGAAAAAACAATGGAAATCGCTCAAGGTTAATCTGCTCTTGATCGCTTTCCACCTCGGCAAAATCCGTATTTACCGTTACATTTAATCGATATGTCGGAGAGAGAAGGTGGTTGACGTCACCACCAGCGTTAAAACTGCCTGTAAAGGGATTGCCGCCAACATTATCCGCAACATTGGAGGTGCCGCCTATTCCGTAAGGTTTAAACTCAACAAATTTTCGATTTGATAGTCGATCCAATCCGGTTATATACCCTGCACGGTTAACCTGTTCTATGCGTGAGTCTCTAGACCAACCTTGCCAAAACACCTGCTCTCGCTTTCGAATGATGTTTCTTTCCACGTTGAACCCCCAAACGCGATCACCTTCCTTGTCGTCTCTGAATTTAAGGGTTGACAAAGGGATTTCAAACTCCGCAAACCAGCCCTGACCGTTGCGGGTAACGCGTACATCCCATACCCCATTCCAAAATCGATTGACTGAACTTCCATTGTCGAAAACTTGAAGATCTGCTCGGGCACCGTTGGGGTTAACGATAAACAAAAAACCATTGCGTTTGTCGTTATAGGTATCAATGATGATTTTAACGTTGTCGTCTAGTGCTTCTGAAAAATCGCGCTTCATTTCTTTGGCCACAATTTTGTCGGGCTCACTGTCGTAACACCACACACCAATGTAGAGATTTCTATCGGTATAAACCACAGCTACTTCGGTTTTTTCTGAGGCGGGCATACCCTCCTCCAGCTCCCTTTGGGTGAAGTTTGAAATGCGTTCTGCCATTTGCCAAGCTGGCTCGTTGAGCCTGCCGTCCATCGACATGGGCTCGTCGGTATAATAGGCCTTCAAGTTGTTGGGTCTACTAATCTGCGCATCCAATGTGCCAATGCATACAGAAAACACAAGTAGGTAGAGCAGGTGTCTATACATGGTAATTAATGACCTCTTTTATGGCTCGAGGTTGGTGGTTTCATTTTTTTAAAAACAAATGCTGGTGTGTGTATCATACAGATACCACCCCCCTTTTAAAAGGTTCGCAAAAATATGATTTTTTGGCACAAAAAAAAGCCGCATTTTGCGGCTTCGTAGATACAGGGCGTGCCCTGTGTCTGTAATAACACAGGGCATGCCTGTATCAACAATTAATTGATGGATACCAATTCAATCTTGAACACCAAATCCTTACCTGCTAAAGGATGGTTGGCATCAAGAATAATGACATCTTC
>JAIUMB010000075.1 GCA_022565745.1 Cryomorphaceae bacterium
AACAGAAATATCGCATTTGCACAGCCGATCAGCAGACATTTGCCTTTGCCGGTATCTTTACTGTGCGTTTTGACCCAAATACAGGCGATGAGTCACTGACCTATAGTATACTCACCACAGCTGCCAATGAATTCATGGCAGAGATTCACAACAGCAAAAAACGCATGCCCATTATTTTGCCCAATGATTTGGAAGGGGAGTGGCTGGCCAATAAGCTTGAAGCAGAGCAAATACCTAAGGTGGAGCTAGTGGCGGATAAATGGTGATATTGGACAATAAATTAAAATGGTCGGAAGTCTGGAGTTGGAGGTAGGGCTTTACGGAAGGCTGAACAAGCACTTTTGTTTTATTCAGTTGAAGGTTTAAAGTTTAATATTTCACGAATGTTGATACATGTCTTTTCCTTTTCTATACAAGCGATTGGATAGAACAAAATGAATTCTGACCTTTGTATGCCTTTCGTGCTTTCGTGCCTCCGCGTTCGCGCAGCAACCCGAACGTGTACAGCGCCTTAATTCTTACTCATCTCGAAGTAAGTCAGCGCTTCCGGCATGTGCTTATTCAAGTCCGCAATACGTCGGTCGTGTGAAGGGTGTGTAGATACAAACTCGGGCGGTTGTCCGGAGCTGCCAGCCGTCATACGTTCCCAGAATTTAGGTGCTTCTTGAGGATTGTAGCCCGCCATGGCCATAAACATCAATCCTAATTTATCGGCCTCAGATTCGTGCTTTCGACTAAAGGGAAGGATGGCCCCCAACTGCGCACCTATGCCGTAGGCGCCAAAAAACAAAGCTTGGGTCTCTTCCTTTCTATCGCGCAAGGCAACGGATAGCGCTACCGCTCCTAAGTTGACCATCAAAGCTTGTGACATGCGTTCGTTGCCGTGTTGCGCTACAGCATGGGCTATTTCGTGCCCCATGACAACAGCTAATCCTTCTTCGGTTTGGGTGTAGGGGAGAATTCCGGTATAAAAGGCAACCTTTCCTCCGGGCATACACCAGGCGTTAACAGCCGGTTCATCAATGAGAATGTATTCCCACTCAAAGCCATTAAGAATATCTGATTGGTTCCGGTCGGTAAAATACTGCTCCACGGCTTTTTGAATGCGTCTACCACAACGGTCAACCATAATGGCATCCGGCGTATTTGTCACAACGTTAGCCGTGTCTTTGATGTCGGCATAGGCCTGGAAACTCATGGCATGTAGCTCACCAGCAGGTATCAATGCCAATTGACGCCGCCCGCTTAAAGGCACTGATTTACATGCATCTAAAAACAGTAAGGCGATGAAAATAATCGTTAATCTGAGTAGGTTGTTTCGTAAAAATGTCATTTTCGTGCTGTTATGGTTGATCACAAAATTAAGTCATTGGTTGAGTTTTCACCCAAAAATCTTTATAGCTCTATGCGTCCAAATTTAAAAAAGTGCTTGGCGTAATATGATTCGTCCAGAGAGCTGATGACCACGCCTTTAGAAGAACTCGCGTGGGCAAATCGACGGTTTCCCAAGTAGACACCCACATGATCTATTCGACGACCTTTGATGCGGAAAAACACCAAATCACCCGGCTGGGCTTGCTTTTCGTTGATCACTTTTGCCGATTGAAAAAAATCCTCCGCCCGGCGACCGGGAAGGGTTTGTCCGTATACTTCTTCGTAAACCTTTAAGGTAAACCCACTGCAGTCGGCACCTGATTTGCTTGTGCCGCCCCAGCGATAAGGGGTGCCAACCCAGTCCTTAACTACAGACTCTAAGTCTGACGTAACTTCAGCAGTAGGCGCCTCTTCCTTTTTCGATTCAGCCGTGTTTTCTACTTTCCGATCATCAATGACCAATGGTCCGTCATTCGTGTCCCACTCAAATTCAGGATACGATGTCGTAGAAGATTTCATTCCGCCACACGCCCAGAATAATAGGGAGATAGCCATAAAGATTATCAATTTGTACACGGATGTATGCATGTTACAATTATACTGTGTTTCATTGAACAAACGATGATACGCTGGGGGAGTTTTTCACGTTGGAGTGTTTATATGGTTTCTAGTATTTAGTTTTTTGCTTGGTTGTATACAGCATACGTTTTATACATGACAGTTTATCAGTATACTTTACGGATTCAGCGCCTAGAGGTTTGAGCGTGCTCCAGCACAAAAGAACCATAGCTGCCATAAATGTGTTCTATTAACGTACTTCTAATATTGCATACATGGCTCACATTATTTGGTTGCGAAATGACCTGCGCATCATAGATCACGATATTTTTCACACTTTACAAGATCAGCCGATCATTCCTTTGTATATTTTTGATCCACGCGAAGAAGAAAGCGATGCTTGGGGACATCCACGAAGAGGGAAACATCGCCAACGGTTTTTAATCGAAGCACTGTACGCATTGAAAAATGAGCTCCAGCAGCGCGGAAGTGATTTATGCATCCGTCACGGTAAACCTGCGGATGTTTTCAATCAAATCCACCATCAGTTTTCTATTGATGGCATTCACGTTTATGGTCACGATGCCTACGAGGAGAGACAAGCAGAGGAAGAGGTAAGAAGGTTAGGAATACCCTTTCACTTGTACGAAGCCGATACACTATACCACCCCGTTGATTTGCCTTTTCCCATAGAAAAAATGCCTTTTGTATTCACCGATTTTCGTAAGAAAATGGAGAAGCAGTCTAAGGTAAGGCCTTTTCACCCCACACCTAAATCGTTTATAAAGCCCGAAATAAAAGTAGAATGGGGTACAATCCCTAAGGTTGATGATAGTGAATTGGATGCGCGATCTGCTTTTCCATATAAAGGCGGCACCAGAGCAGCGCTCGACCGCTTGGAACATTATTTTTGGGAGACCGATCAATTGGCCCAATACAAGAAAACGCGCAATGGTCTTCTGGGCACAGATTATTCGAGCAAATTTTCACCCTGGCTGGCTCAAGGCGCTATATCAGCGCGTTTTATTTATCACCAAGTGAAAAAATACGAATCGCTGCGCCATAAAAATCAAAGTACATATTGGCTGATTTTTGAACTGATATGGCGTGACTTTTTTCGCTTTACCGCCAAGGCAGAGGGGCAGCGTTTTTTTCGAATGCCAAGGAAAATTAAGGCCATGCGCATACCGTCGTTTGAGCAGTGGAAGGCAGGGGCAACTGGCGAACCCTTCATCGATGCAAACATGAAAGAATTGGCTTTGACGGGGTTTATGAGCAATAGGGGGCGACAAAATGTAGCCAGTTATTTGGTTCACGAACTTAACGTACCCTGGTATGCCGGTGCTGCCTGGTTTGAGTCGCAACTCATCGATTACGATGTCTACAGCAATTGGGGCAATTGGACTTATGTAGCTGGCGTAGGCCACGATCCACGCTCAAGAGTATTCAACATATCGAGACAGCAGTCGATGTACGATCCCGATGGTGCGTATGTGAATAATTGGCTTGAAAACCGCGAGTTAAGTTCAAAATAGGGGAGTCATTTTCCCCCGTAAATCCTCATAAATGTGAACAAAAACCTTGTTCTTGTATCAATGAGAAATGATTGACTACATTGAGCCTTTACGTAGTCGAGCAGTGACTTCTTTTTGAAGCGTTTCCGGACCAATAACCCGTACCTCGGGACTCATAGAGAGGATTTCCATGATTAAGTCGTGGGTGGGGTATACCAACAATCGAACGCGAAGTTCTTCTTTGGTGTCTTTGATGACCTCTTGCGAATGATGCAGCGGAAGGGTTTTAATGTACTTGCCCTGAAAAGGCGTAAACGACAATTCTACCGGCTCGGGAGGTGTTGATCCGCCCACGATGACGCCGAAACTGTAACGGAAATAATCGTCCAGACTAAACGCCTCCGGCGGCGTGAATTCTCGCGGACTCACGTGTAAAGAACGCGTACGGTCCAAGCCAAAGGTCTTGATCTTTTGGTCTTTGTGATCGCGGCCCACCAAATACCATCGATGACGAAATTCCTTTAGTCCCAAAGGATCTAAGGTTCGATTGGTGGGTGGTGAATCAAAAAACTTTTGGTGTGAAATGCTGACCTCCCGGCGATGTTTGATGGCGTGCATGGCGTCAAAAATATACTCTGTGCCCTGTGGGGTTCGCGTTCCAAAATGAATGTGGTCCTTCAATGGATCGGTTACTTGCAGGGTGTTTAAAACGTCCAAGGCCTCGTACATCCGTGACTGAACGTCGTCCTCAAAATCCTCAACAATTTTGTAACGCCTACCCGCAGAATCGTACTTGATCTCAATATTGAAAATGGAGGAAATCTCTTTGATGTCCCGCTGAAAGGTCCGCTTGGAAATGTCGTAATCGGCATCATCCCGAACCGAGCGTTCGAGCAAATAATCTCGAATCCCATCAAAGTCAAGCGAAAATCGACGCACACATTGGATGATGTGGTGATATCGACGTATTTTTTCATTGGCACGCATGGGTCAAATGTACAACGACATATTTTGGCGCACAAACATTTCATCTTTGCCGTCTAAAACAAAGAAAACATGACTAATACCCGAGACGTTTTATTGCAAACCGCCGCCATCACCTTAAAAAAAGAGTACATTGGACTCGACGACATCATCGATGAAATACTCGATGGATTATCGTCTTGGTACCTGTACCCCGAGTTGCAAACCAAACCCACCATCATCAATTTATGGGGACTCACCGGCACGGGTAAGTCGTCGGTGGTGCGCAGAATGGTGGAACTGCTCGAACTCGATCATCGGTTTTACCCCTTCGACCTCAATGAAAAAGAAGGTCGTGACTGGCACATGCGACGTATACTTGAGATTACCTATATCCCCAACACACGCGCCTTCCCGATATTGCTCTTCGACGAGTTTCAACATGCCCGTACCCTCTCAGAAAACGGCAACGAGCGTGGCCAGCAAAGCAGTAATTTGGTGTGGCAATTGATGGACACGGGCAGTTTTCCTTCCGACCCCTCAACCTCCTTTTTACAAGAAGCAGCGGGGGTATTGAAGGCCATGCAGACATTTATTGCCGATCAACACGGTCGCGTCGTCAACGGTCAGGTCGTACACGGAGGTGAATACTTCAAGAAAACAATCAGCAAATTCGCCTTCTATGAGGAAGATATGTACGCCGATGCTTGTCCGTTTATTTTACCCGCCTACCACGCACTGATGCAGCGAATCATGAAACATCGCTTTGCCACCGACGAAGCGCTCCTCAATCACATCAATGGCTTAGACGAAACAGAGTCAATGGCCTTGTTTCAAGAATTTGTGCAACAACTACAAAAGCCGACTAAGGTGGACCTTTCCGGCGCATTGATTTTTGTCATTGGCAATTTAGACGAGGTATTTACCATGAGTGGACAGCTGGGTCCCGATGCCGATGCCGATCTGCTGCACAAACAGGCCAATAAAATAAATCTTCCCGACATCAAAGAAGCCCTCAGCAAGCGTTTTCGCTCCGAACAAATCGCCCGTTTGGGGAATACGCATATCGTGTACCCCTCCTTTTCCGCCGCGCAGTACAAAAAAATCATCCAGCGAGAATTGGAAAAACTCACCGATGGCATTTGGCACACTACGGGCTTAAAAATGGAGCTCGACGACAGCATCCATCAATTTGTGTACGAAGAAGGCGTCTTTCCTACCCAAGGCGTTCGACCAGTACAAAGCACCATTCGTCACCACATTGCCGCTCTCTTAGGGAAAGTCGTTTCCGCCCATAAGCAGTACCAAAACATCAACGACACCGTACAGATATCGATAAAAAATCAGCAGTTTTACGTCGAATTGCTCAAGGATTTTCGCTGTGCGCACGAGCTGTTTTTTCCGGTTCGCAACAAACTACAGTCCGTCCGCAGCAGCCTCGACCTCAATCGGCAAGCCATCGTAGCCGTGCACGAGTCGGGCCACGCCTTGGTGCAAGGCATAGCCTTGGGCAAATTACCTGCGTCGATATTTTCCCGAACCGCCAATCCCCATTCCGGCGGTTTCGTCTCCCTCGACATCAGCGAACACATCATCAACAAGGGAAACATCATCGATTTGATGGCGGTTTTTTTGGGCGGATACGTGGCCGAGGAGCTCGTGTTTGGCGAAGATTATATCACCACCGGATCTAAGGGCGATATCCGCAAAGCCAGCGACCTCTTGCTCAAAATGCTTCGCGAGGAAGGGATGGGCGAACTCCCCATTCGCTTCAACGACTACGACGATTACAAAGGCGTCAATTACCGCGACCCCAATTACAGCATCGAGCATCAGGCCAGTGAAATCATCCGCGAAGCCTACGACCTTGCCCGTTTCATTTTAACCAACAACCGTCCACTGTTCACCGAACTCATCCAACGACTGCAAAGCGTCCCGCACCTATTCAAAGACGACCTGCAGATCATCTTCGCCAATCACGGATTTGATGCCACGTATTTTGCAAAGAAAAAAGATCCTTACGTGGAATCATTGGGAGATTTTATAGCGCAAAGAGCGACGGTTTGTGCTGAATGAGCGTGATTTTTTGGGCGCCTAATCGCGCTTTCCGCTGCAAGTCCTCGGTCAAAACTGCCGTGGTCGCTACGGCAGCCAAGGCGCTCCTACCGTCGCGCTTGTCCGCCGGCGAACCTCTGGCGTTTTGTCCTGCGGGCTTTCCGCTGCAATCGCGGGCGCGGGGAGGCATGCAGGCGATAAATCCCGGGGGCAAGCGGTGTCCGGCATGCACGCGATAAATCGACGTGGGTGGGCGGCGTCCGGCATGCACGCGATAAATCGACGTGCTTGCCGGTGTGGGCTATGAAACGTCTTAGATCACACCCTCCAATATTTGTTTGCCGATGGCCGTGTTTAATCTGCCATTCTCCACAACATCAATGAAGCGTAAATAGCCTTGATGGTTGATGATTTGACCGTTAATGTGGTCTGTGGTTTGAAATGGATGTTGCTGGTTTTGCTGATGTGAACCGGGGTAGAGCAGCATGACCTTCTCGGCTTTCCAGAAACGACCGTAGGCGTAAACCTGCCGAAGATCGTCTATGCTGGTTGAATGGCGTTTCCACTTGGTGTCGATGATGAGGTGTCGACCGCTGGGCTCATGTGTTACGAGCATGTCGGGCTGTAGACTGTTGTGGTGCCAAAAGCGCTTGCTGACTTGCGCCTGAACCCGGTAATGTTTATAGGGGGTGTGGGGTGATTCGAGTTCCTTGCGCAGCATCACAAAGACGAACTCTTCCCAAAGTTTGTTCATGTCAAACAATAGCGAAATCATGTTCTGCGCCCCCCGGTTGATGTCGGGCGAGTAATTGAGAATGATGAGCCGCGCGAGTTCGAATGCTCGACGGTAGGGTTCTGTTTTTCGCGAAAACACAAACCCATCTAATTGTTTGGCGGATGGCTTTATGCGCATGACCTCGGGAAAGGCCAGTTGAACCCGCCGCCAACGGTCGTTGAGACGAGAGCCGCGGGTGAACAAACCCAGTATTTGCAGCGCCAATGTCATGACTTGATGAAGGAAATGGTCGTTGTCGTAAACTTCGTGGGTGGTGTAAAAGCGTTCCTTGTGCACAAGATTGTGGCGGATGTTTTCGCTAAACGCCAATTTTCCTTTTAGGACTTTTAGGTTACCAGATGTTTTTCGATACTGCTTAATTAGGCCTGTATGGAGGAGGTTTTCTACCTGCCGCAGATAGTCTTCAAAATAGACTTCCAGCAGATTAAAGTCCTGGCGTTTGACCATTGCATCATCGTTTGTTTGGGCACGCAGTTTACCGCACGACTGCAGCATCTGCAACAATACACCGTGCCATTTGGCGTCTGCATCGTCCTTGTCTGCCTTTGGGTGAATGTGCAGCAGTAGATTTTCAATTTGCAATACGCCCACAAACTGCTTGAACTTAACGCCACTCGGTAAGATGTCGAAATACGCACCATCGTGAAGGGCGTTGAGTTTTACCATTGCATTCCAATGGATTTTCTCAAAGCCTTCCTGCCCGATGAACAAACTGTCGTGTTCGTATCTGTTGATGGACTGTATCACCCTTGAGGTATTTATTGTGCAGTGGAAATGCATAGAAGTCCGCGCATGGCCTGTATGATGTCGAAATCTTCGCTGGAAAGATCTTTCAAGAGGTAGCGCTTTGGCAGGTCGTAGTAATTGTGTTGTTGAACGGCAAAGCTTACTTTATCCTTCTTTTCTTCGAAGAAGTAGGCGCCAATGACCATCTCCATTTTACCGTAATCACCAAAGAAATACTCCTGCAAGAGCGGAATGATTTTGTCTTTAAACGCGTTTTTTAAATCCGCACTGTTGTTGACCTTCAAAAAGTAGGAATGCCCAATGGTGTGATCGCGATCCACCAACACCTCAATGCGGTCGTTTATGGTTTGCAGCACATCCGCCAGATCGATGCCTTCAATGATGCCTTGATGATCTGCATTTTGTTTGAGCAAAGACGGATTTGGCATCATTTCCACGAATGAAAAGCGACGGCGTAGGGCGGTATCGAGCGCTTCTACAGAGCGGTCGGCGGTGTTCATGGTGCCGTAAATATCCACGTTAGACGGGACAGTGAAAAGGCTTTTAGAATAAGGGAGAGTTGCGCTTAAAGAATTTTCCGCTCCCTTTCGTTTATCGGTTTCGATAAGCGTAATTAACTCCCCAAAGATGGCCGATACATTTCCGCGATTGATCTCGTCGATAAAAATGGCGTAGCGGTTGTTGGGGTCAGAGGCAGCGCGGCGACAGAGTTCTTTAAAGACGCCATCTTCAATCTTGTATTGCACTGAATTTCCACTTTCTATTTCTGAAATTACGGGTTTAATACCCTCGATGAAGTCCTCATAGCTAAATGACTGGTGAAACGTGGTGAAAACGTAGCGTTGAATGATGTTGTCGGGATTAGGTTTGAAGTTTTGGTAATCCTCCAATATGTCAATTAACTCCGGCGTCTGCTCTTTGACATCGTCTTCCATGATCTGCCACGTCTTATCCTTATTTTTATCAAAAATCAAGGGCGCCAATCTCTGCGTGTAAGCCACCGTTTCGCTTTCCTGAATGGTGTGCATTTGCAATGTCCCCCAGAGCGTGGCACGAACATTTTTCGATTCTGAAATTTTGCTTTTATGCGCTACCCAATGATTTTCCACCAAATCACTCACCTTTTGGTTGTTCTTTTCCAACAGCGCCAATGCCACCACTTGCCACCAAGTCAGGCCCCTTACCACTTCTTCAAAATACTCCTCTTTGGTCAACGCCGTTTCTTTAGTGATGTAGCGGTCAAAGTATTTTGTTTTGAGTGTGTAGGTCTTGCCAGTACCTGGAGGGCCGTAGAGGATTTGGTTGAGGGGGTGGTTTGATTTTTTTTCTTCATACTCTTCCTCAATTCCAAGCAGTTTAATGAGTTTATTCACATAATTGGGGTACTTGGTAATATCGGTAAGAGTTTTTAGAACCACATCTTTATCCGGTTCATCCCAATGTCCGCGCTTTTTCCAATCAACCTTTCTTACTTTCCTGTAGTCGTTTCGTTGTTTATCATAGAAGTAATCCGATGTAACGATACCGTAACCAAGGTATTCCGAACGCCCCTTCTTGGCAATGATTATATCACCGATGGATATACTCTTGTAAAAGTCGAAGTTGGCGTTGGCATCATTCTTTTTAGATTTTTTGGTGTTTTCCAGTTCCTTTAGTCGTTTTTCGATTTCCTCTTTGGTATCAAATTGGGTCAAATCACCAAGGTTATCCCAACCCAGCCCCATTATGCCTTGCTCGTAAAACTCGTCCCATTTAGAAGCGTTTTGTCCTGGAGCAAACACCCAATATTTGACAGCATTTTCAGTGTTATAGTTTGCTATTACTTCGTCTTTCATCATGGTTTGGTACACGATATCCTGAGCCAGCAGCATATGGTTTTTATCATTAAATACATCTGAAGGAACGATGTTATTCACCATATTTAATAGCTCCACATCTCGGGCAATGTATTCTTTAACAAGCGTGTTCAATAGCTCCAAATAATGCACATATTTTTTGCCTTTCGTCTTAGCTTTTAACCCAAGATATTTACATAACCTCGTGTAGGCGGTGCTTTGATAAAAAGAATATTTCAAAGGATTGTGATAAGTCAAATAGGTTGCAATAGCCCGTTCATCTTGGTGGTGGCTATTGTTTCCGTCAACGGATCGGTATAATGCTAATGACTTAGTATCAAAGTCATGAATGCGTTTCTCTAGAGGTATAGATTCATCAAAAAGCGCACGGAACAAACGCCTAAACTCTTCTGATTTTTCTTTGCAAATATGATTGCCCACTGCGGCAGTTAAGCGATACACAAGATTAGAAAAATTTATGCTTTCGTATTCCTTGGCAAAATCATCTGCATTCACATTGGGTCTACCGTGATACTTAGAAATCAACTCCCATTTATAGAGTTCATCCTTCATTTGCGTTTCCGCAATAATGGCTTTGTATTCTTGAATCAAATTTTGCATACATTCAGTAATTTGTTGTCTATAGTGTGTTTTTCAAATGCTATAATATGCACAAGCACTGGTTGACGATAAAATTTGGATGTTAACGATAAATCCACCCAAGAAAATTTTTCATCAACCATTTGTGTCGGCATATTTTAATAAATCACAAATATACCTCAGACTCGAAGAAGGGGTGTTTTGCGGTTTTTAGGTGGTTGTTGATGCAGCCAAGGACCAAAAAGCCAGATGATTACGCGCCATTGCTGCTTGTAAGTCGTGCGTGGATGGTTGGTTTTCGGCGAGCGTTAGGGGAGGGGGTAGAGCAGCATGACCTTTTCGGCTTTCCAAAAGCGACCGTAGGCGTAAACCTGCCGAAGATCGTTGATGCTTGTTGAATGACGTTTCCAAAAGTCACAAAAGACAAAAACAAAACAAGGTCGTAACAGATACCACAAAGAATCAACAACGCACAAATGTTTTTATCCACTAAAAAAAACCAAGGGTAGGGGGGAGAACTCCGCAAACACAATCTAGAGTGCAATCCCGCATTGCAGCGACAAAAGCGATGACACATAACCGGGGTTCCTTTTGTGGCCACTCGCTTGTTGAACGTTGTACAACGTCCAAAACGAACGAATAGAAACGGCCATGCTGATTGTC
>JAIUMB010000076.1 GCA_022565745.1 Cryomorphaceae bacterium
GCACAACCCTCAGGCTAAAACAAATCAAATATCAGCGCTTATATGCATTCGTAAACCCCTGCGCGCGCAGCGCTCCATGCTTGCGACAGCATTACCATCCGTCAACCTCAGACCCCCGACCTCCGACTTCCGACCCCCGACCGCTTTAATCTATTCGCCAATAAATAAACGAATCCGCCGATACTGCCATTACATCCTACATATTTAATTCTTAATTTTTAATTTTAAAGACGCGATAAATCGCGCCTCTACATATCCATCGTGATAATTTTACATCCTACATTTTACATCCTACATTTTACATCCTACATCCTACATCCTACATTTTACATCCTACATCCTACATCCTATATTTTACATCCTACATCCTACATCCTACATCCTACATCCTACATTTTACATCCTACATTTAACATCCTACATTTAAATTTGATGTTCCCTTCCAAAATATCCAGCCACTGCAACCATTCTTAAACCCCTGCGCGCGCAGCGCTCCATGCTTGCGACAGCAACCCATGCGTGCTTAGCACCCCGTGCATGCGCAGCATTACCAGTCGTAAAACCAGACCCCCGATTTACTTAGCATCGCTCTCATAAAAGTCCCTCACATCCTTTGTGAATCGTTCTAATTCAACAGGAATGCTGTACATCATGTGGCCGGCATCGTAGTATTTCGTTTCGATGTTGTCTTTGAGCTCGGGCGCCAAAAACATGTGATTGATCGTGTAATCGGTGGCAAAATACGGCGTGGCCAAGTCAAATCGACCACTACATACCAACACTTTTAAATGGGTGTTTTTGTGCATGGCACTTCTCAAGGTTTCAGCTGTATTGATGTACTGGTTTTGCGCGCTGCCGTAATTCCATGGACGAACATTCCCGGTGAGAATTTCATAAGTCGTCTCGTCCCAGTGAAAATCCAATTCACTTTTTAAATGGCTATTGATGGCAGCTGTATACGCACCGAAAATGGATAAGTTGTAACTGGGGTCAAAGTCGTAGGTATCTCCGCCGTCGGACTTGTCGCGACCTTTTACAAGCGCGTCAAATCGACCGATCGTCAACCCTTCGTCGCGTAGCAACTCCTTGGTGAAGGTCCACGTGTTGATGCGAAAGTGATTTTGTCTGAGAAAGGTCTCAGATAAGCCGGTATAATTGGAAAGGGTTTCGGCCAACTGTGATTTTTCTTGTTCAGAAAGTCCGTCTCCAGCATTCAAATACAAGGTGTATTCCCCAAGGGCAAAGTTTTCAACTTCTTTTAAAAAGGCATCTCGGTCGGGATAAGCCGTTTTGTCAACTTTCCCGTGGGCGTAAGCCGTAGCGGCAAAAGACGGAAGAAAAAGCGCATGAGGCAAATCGTTACCTACATTAAAGGCCAATGTTTGGAAGTTGAGCACTGCAGAAATCAATACGATGCCGTTGAGATACATGCCGTGACGGTCTTGTAAATAACCCGACAGTCCTGCTGCACGGGTAGTGCCGTAGCTTTCTCCGGCCAGGTATTTTGGCGACAACCAACGGTTTTCCATACTCACGTAATGACGAATAAAGTCACCCACACTTTTTATATCTTCCTCGTAGCCTGTAAACGTCTTTTTATCTGTGTCGTCATATGGACGACTAAAACCGGTTTCTACTGGATCAATGAACACCAAATCGGTTTGATCCAGCCAAGAATAATCGTTATCAACCACGTCGTAGGGTGGAGGTGTTGCCAAACCTTCTTCAGTCATCAATACGCGCTTTGGCCCTAAGGCACCCATGTGTAGCCAAACCGAGCTAGAGCCCGGACCGCCGTTAAATACAAATGTTATGGGACGCTTGCTTTTTTTGTTTTTATTTTCAGCAACGTAGGCAACGTAAAAAAACTGAGCGATTTGCTCGCCTTTGTCGTTGTGAAGTGGCAAATGTGCCGCCGTGGCTTTGTAGTTTATCTTTTTTCCATTGATGGTGGTGCTGTGTTCGGTTACCGATGATTCGGGCCACTGTCTGTTATTGCTGTCTTGAGCGTAAGCGTTACTTATTGCGAATAGGGAAAATAAAATGAGTGTAAGATTGCGCATTGTTGTGTTTTTTTTGCGAAAATACGCTTAAAAAGATAATTTTTATGGGCAGGTTCTCATGCTTATTTCATGCGGGTCATGCAGTGAAAAAAATAAATGGACAATTGTGGTCGGTCAAAAATCAAATAATCCTATAATGTGTCATACTTTAGCACCTTTGATTCAATCACGATAATTTATGCTTTCAACGCTGTTGACGTTTACCTGGAACATGCCCCAGGGTATTGAAGTAGGATCGTTTACCTTAAGGTTTTACAGTCTGCTGTTTGCTTTAGGCTTTTTTGTGGGATACTTAATCATGAAGAGGATTTTTCAAAGAGAAAACATCCCTATTGATTGGCTTGATTCGCTGTTAACCTATGTGGTTATCGCCACCATTATTGGCGCCCGTCTGGGTCATGTGTTTTTCTACGAATGGGCATATTACAGTCAGCACCCCGGAGAAATATTAAAAGTATGGGAGGGTGGACTGGCCAGTCACGGTGCAGCTGTTGCCATTATTTTGGCGTTGATTATTTACTCCAAGCGTGTAAGTAAAAAAAGTGTTCTTTGGATATTAGACAGAACGGTTATTACCATTGCATTAGCGGGCTGCTTTATTCGCTTAGGCAACATGGCCAACTCCGAGATTTATGGTGCTAAAGCCAATTCATCCATCGAAACAGTATATCTCAAGCCTGCTCAAAATCGAATCATTAATACGTTTCAAGGCATTGCAGACGTGTCATTTACTAAAACCGATGACCGCTTTGAATCAGAAGGCATTAGTTATCCCATCTATACAATGGCCGTGACTTTTGTTCCCAATGCTATTGAAGAGTATGCAAAGCGTTCTGTTGACGAGCAGATTCCCAATTATTTGAGAGGCATGCATATCGACAACCAAACGGTCTTACCCAAACCCAATGCAACCTCCGAGCTCACTAATGTCAATAACGCAATCGTTGCGCATGTTGAAGTGCTTGGCGTGCCCCGTTATCCCACGCAAGTTATCGAAGCCATGGGCTATTTGCTGATTTTTATCCTATTGTTTACGCTGTTTAAAAGAACCGATATTCGCCTGGCACAAGGTCGAATCTTTGGTCTCTTTTTGGTGACGGTTTTTGGGTTTAGGTTCTTTGTTGAATTTTACAAAGCCAATCAAGTCGCTTTTGAGTCGGACTTACAATTTAATATGGGACAAAACCTCAGCATCCCTTTAGTCGCTCTAGGTTTGTTTTTTATCTTTAAGCCCAAATACATCAAGGCTGAATCAGAGGTCAAAAAAAGCAAATAGGGCCAAACAGAAGGTTTGATGAAGATGTTTTACACGAATAAACAGTGTTTGTAACCACAGAATTTTTTAAAATGAAAGCGATGAGATTGTTTTTGTTGGCTTTTTTTGCCGTTTTATTTATCGGTTGCGATAATCAAAGTGAAGAGGAAACGGTAAAACGCAAACGAACAGAACCCACGTTTCGCCACGATGGACAGCTGTGGATCATCAATCATCTCAATGGGGATACCATTTCAGAATTGCGTATTGAAATGGTACAAAAACGCCAAGATATCGAATATGGAATGATGTTTAGAACGTCAATGGAAGAGGATATGGGTATGTTGTTTTTTATGCAACAGGAACGTCCGCAGAGTTTTTACATGAAAAACACGTATGTTTCTTTGGATATCATCTACATCAATCGCGATAAAGAAATTGTGAGTATCGTGGAAAAAGCCGAACCGCTTAGCGAAAAGAGTCTCCCCAGCGGAAAGCCCGCCCTCTATGTACTTGAGGTCATTGGTGGTTACTCGGCAAAGTATGGCGTGAAGCCCGGAAATAAGATTGATTTTGTGGAGATTTAGTATGATTCCATAAACTCAACATCACACAGGAAAAATTCTTTGCAGTATTGGCGTTAGCCCACTAAAGAAAAACTCAACCGCGATTACCATCACAATGAGTCCCATCAGTCGCATCATGATATTGGTTCCGGTTTCGCCAAGAATAGATGAAATTCTTCCGGCACCAATAAGTACCAATAAGCTAACCACACACACCACGAGTATAGCACCAATCAAGACGGCTTTCATACCTATGCCTTGCGCATCTTCCATGAGTACGATGGCATTGGTAATGGCGCCTGGCCCACAAATCATAGGAATGGCTAAAGGGGTAACGGAAATGTCACCGACGTACTTTTTCGTTTGATTGTCGTCTTCAATTTTGTAACGTCCCAGTCTGGCTTGAAGCATATCTTGACCGAGCAAAAAGAACAAAATACCACCTACAACGCGAAAACTATCCACAGAAATACCAAAAAAGCTAAAGAGAAGCTGACCGGTAAAGGCAAATCCAAGCAAAGCAAAAAAGGCTACGGTAATGGCCTTGGTTGCTGTTTTTTTTTGATTGTTTCGATCTAATGTAGCGGTCATCCCCATAAAAACAGGCATGATACCAAGGGGGTTCATCAGTGTAAAAAAGCTGGTCAGCGCAATTAAAAAGAAATTGGTATAATGTTCCAAAACAAGAATGATTTTTATCGATTAAGGCATTTCTTTCATCAGTGGTTTTTCCTTTTTTCTTCGTTTTAACTCTTGCTGAATCAAAGCGAGTTCTCTACCAGTTTGTCCTTTGACGGATGTGTTTTCTTCTGCGCGACGAATCAGGTAGGGGAGAACCTCTTTGACCGGACCAAAGGGTAAATATTTGACGACGTTGTAACCGGCATGAGCAAGGTTAAAACTCAGATTATCACTCATTCCGTAAAGCTGAGAAAAGTATATGCGTTCGTCATTAGGCGCTATATCGTTGGTCGCCATAAGTTCAACCAGGTATTTTGAACTGGCTTCGTTGTGCGTACCTGCCACCAAGTGGATGTCGTCTATGTGGTCAATGATAAATTGAATGGCAAGATCATAATCTCGATCTGATGCCGCTTTATCTAACTGAATAGGCGAAGGATAACCCATATCGTCGGCACGCTCACGCTCTTTCTCCATGTAGGCGCCTCGAACAACTTTTATCCCTAAGAAATACTTTTCTTTTTTTGCTCGTTCGTAAAGGTTTTTTAAATACGCCAATCTATCGTGGCGATACATTTGTACGGTGTTGAAAATAAGCGGTTTTTCTTTGTTAAACCGCGCCATCATTTCTTCACACAACTCATCTATCCCGCCCTGAATCCAGCTCTCCTCTGCATCAATCATCACGGGGAATTGGTTCTTAGCTCCAGCCTCACAAATACGTAACACTCGCTGTTTGACCCGAGTCCACTCTTGCTCCTCCTCGTAAGTCAGACTTACGTTTTTTGATTTTTTTTCTAAAAGCTCGTGCCGACATAAAGCTGTAACTTTAAAAACGGCAAAGGGAATGGCCAATTGAGTTTCTGCCATGCGAACCGTTTTGAGTAATTTCTCGGTGGCCTTTTCAAATTCATCCTCATTTTCGTTGCCTTCAACGGAATAATCCAATATCGCCTTTACGCCATAT
This sequence comes from Cryomorphaceae bacterium, assembly GCA_022565745.1. Classification (GTDB taxonomy): domain Bacteria; phylum Bacteroidota; class Bacteroidia; order Flavobacteriales; family Schleiferiaceae; genus CSBr16-58. The sequence goes on from JAIUMB010000076.1 coordinate 5,533, forward strand.
CCTTTTATGCGATCAATAACCTCATTGCTTTCCTCAACGGTTTCGCCACCACAGAATTGCTTGTAAATCGTAATTTTCACCAAACTTTGAAGAGGTAGGCCCCATTCAATGGCGGGAACCAAAACTTTTTTGCCCAAATTGACCAAACTGGGATACCCCAACATTTTAAACATGTAATAAGCCTTCTTCAACTCCGCGTTGGAACGATAGGCAAATGCAACTTGAGTGTTTTCAAAATCAATATGTTGTTGATCGGTTGCTGGCATTATTTAAACGATAAATAAATTAACAAGTCATGTTGTTTGTGGCCCACAAATGTACATGCCAATTTGGACGTGCAAATTGATGTTGATTCTTTTTTGTGCTTATCAAATATTTTGTCAATTCTTTAACCTCTATGGCCAGTGCAGGGGCTAACGCTAATGGGTATATCCCTGCTCATCTGCATTTCCATCTAAAGAAAGGGAAAGGCAAAAGTACTCAAATACATTATTTTTTACTGTTCGCATCATATCTTTGACCAATATGAAAGAATGGGTACTTCAAACACTTGAGTTGCTGAATTTCAAAAGCTATACACACGCAAACTTTGATTTTGGCGCGCGGATAAATTGCATCGTTGGACCTAATGGCGCTGGAAAAACCAATGTATTGGACGCGATTTATTACCTCAGCACCGGCAAAAGCTATTTTCAGTCGTCGGATGCACCCAACATTCACCACCAACAGAGTCAAATGTCCATACAAGGCTTCTACGCTCATGATGGCGAAGAGGAGCGCATTCATATAGGACTAGAGAAAGGACAACGCAAAAAAATATACCGCAACGATGAATTATACAAGCGCTTAGCCGATCACGTAGGACTTATTCCGGTGGTCATGATCAGTCCCTCAGACCGCGATTTGATTGCTGAAGGTGGAGAGGTGCGCAGACGCTTCATTGACGCTACTTTGTCACAAACCGACCCCGTCTATTTTGACCACCTATTACAGTATCACCAAGCGCTCAAACAACGCAATACCATGCTGCGTAACGGTATGGGAAAGGATGCATCGCTTAGGGAAATTTACGACCATCAATTGGTGGAACACGGACTGGAGATTTTTAAAAGGCGCAAAACGTTTTCAAAATCATTCGCGCTTGATGTGAAAAAACATTACGAAGCCATCAGCAATGGCGCTGAAGAGGTGACTTTTGCATATTCCACCAAAATAGAAGAAGATAAATATGCCCAGCAATTACAAGAGGCGCTGCCCAAGGATTTGGTTATGGAGTACACCACTTTTGGCATCCACAAAGACGATCTCAAACTGAGCATGGACGGACGATTGATTAAGCGCTATGGTTCACAAGGACAGCAGAAGACTTATCTCATTGCCTTGAAACTGGCACAGTATCACTATCTGCATCAAATAAAAGGATTTAGACCCATATTACTGCTCGATGACATTTTCGACAAATTGGACGCCGAACGGGTTCATCGCATGATAGATCGGGTCAATCAAGGGGTGTTCGGACAGATATTTATCACCGATACCCACCCCGAACGCGCGCAAGCCATTGCCGAAGCGGAAGGTGTAGAGGCCAATATCATCCACGTAGAACGACAAAACCAACCGGTATGAGCAACCTAAAAGGCATTAGTCAAATCGTTAAGCAAATCATCCGTGAAAATGGCTGGGAAGACAAGATGGAAAAGCAAAAGCTCTACATTGCTTGGGATGAAGTTATGGGGCCAGCTGTGGCCAAACGCACCGAAAGCATTATTCTGCAAGGTCGAAAATTGGTCATTAACATCGATTCAGCACCATTAAAGCACGAACTGACCATGCAGAGAAATAGAATCATTGAATTGCTGAGAGAACATACCGGCAAAGACATGGTTGATATCGTTGTGATTCGGTAGGGGCGTGCGTGCGCTCCTGACATTTTAAAGGACATGATTTTAAATCGCCCAGATAAAACAAGTTGAATCTCTGTTAATAATACACCCCTTAGGTATTTCAAAAATTTCACCATGAATTCATTCGGCAGAACATTAAAATTACACACTTGGGGCGAATCTCACGGCGAGCGTATCGGTGGGGTGTTGGATGGTTTTCCTGCGGGAATTGATATTGACTTGTCGGCCGTACAGGCATTTTGCGATCGCCGTAAACCCGGACAAAGCGATATAAGCACGCCGCGAAAGGAGCAAGACATCGTCAACATCAGTTCGGGGCTTTATGAAGGTAAATCCACTGGGATGCCCATTGCCTTCCATTTCGATAATGCCAATAAAAAAAGTGGTGATTATGACCATTTAAAAGATGTGTTTCGTCCGGGGCATGCCGATCAAACCTATGAGACCAAGTATGGTCATCGAGATCATCGCGGAGGTGGGCGTTCATCAGCCAGAGAAACGGCCAATTGGGTCGCAGCAGGTGCGCTGGCGCGTCATATTACGCCCAACATTAAGGCCACAGCTTGGGTCGAACAGGTAGGAAATATCATTATGCCCCAAGTTCAGAATACGCCAAAACACGATGACATAGAAGCTAATGCCCTGCGTTGTCCACACGAAGAAACTGCTAAAAATATGCGGTCTTTGATTGAAGAGGTTCGCGCCGAGGGCGACAGTTTGGGCGGCGTGATTCGCTGCAGAATTGAAGGCGTACCCGCTTCACTGGGTGAGCCAATTTTTGACAAACTTCACGCACGTCTAGGACAAGCCATGTTAACGATTAATGCGGTAAAAGGCTTTGCATACGGTGCCGGCTTTGATGCCGCAAGCATGCGTGGCAGTGAGCACAACGACGTGTTTGACGATACGGGCAATATGGTGAAGAACAATAGCGGCGGCATCATTGGTGGTATTTCCAACGGTCAAGTCATCGATTTTCGCGTGGCATTTAAGCCAGTGGCCTCGGTAGCGGTAGAGCAAATGATGGCCAATAAAACCGGTGGGGCCTCAAAAAAACGTGTTACCGGTCGTCATGATCCCTGCGTAGTTCCTCGTGCCGTGCCCATCGTTGAGGCCATGAGCTACTTGGTTTTGGCTGATTTTTATTTGCTGTCTAAAACCTGAAAAGCTGCATTTTCAATCTCTTGCCAGCCTTTGTATTTGTCGTAGTAAATGAGGTAAATGGCCATATCGTTCCTTTGGTGCATAAACGCCTTTGCCTTATTCAATCCCATCACCAACAAGGCCGTGGCGTAGGCGTCGGCGTCCATGGCCGTTTCGGCAATAACCGTAACACTCATCAATGGGTCGTTGGTCGCAAAACCGGTGATGGGGTTTACGGCGTGTGAATAACGCGTGCCGGTTATGGTATCTTCTATGTATTTTCGGTATGATCCGGAGGTGGCCAAGGCAGCGTCTTTTAACGATACAATTCGCTGAAAGCGATCTTGCCGCTCTTCTTCGTCGGGTTTTTCAATACCAATGCGCCAAATTTGTCCGTCGATGTTTCTGCCCTTGGTCCGCAGCTCTCCGCCAACTTCCACCAAGTAATCATCAATGCCTTTGGACTCTAAAAATTCCGCAATCACATCCACGGTATACCCTTGGGCAATGGCGTTGAAGTCCATTTTCATATTGGTGGGAAGGGCAAAACTGTCGATGGAAACACCTTTAACCATTTCCATGCCTACCAAAGCACGAACACTGTCAATAACGTCGTTGCTGGGAATGCGCTGTTGTTTTCTTTCAAAATTCCAAAGTGAAACCAAGGGGTAAATGGTAACGTCAAATAAGCCTTCGCTGTCTTTCCATACATCAACAGAGCGTTGCCATACCCGCCAAAAGTGCTCGTCTACAGCCACGTTTTCTCCGCGATTGATGGCCGATATGGTGCTGTTGTCACGGTAGGTTGACATGCTTTGGTCAATGACTTCGAGAATCGAATCAATCGAGGGTTGGTGCTTGGTGCCCGCAGGCGCAATGTAAGATATGGCGTAGGTGGATCCCTGTGCACGGCCATAATCGGTGCGCTGCACGGTTTTAGGGTTGTTTTGACAACTGGAAATTAAAATGGCTGTAGATGCCAATAAGGAGAAAGTTCTAAGCATGCTCATTTGTTTAGAGGCCCAATTCTTTAATAATGTCGCTGACTTGTTTCTCTGTATTGCGCAGCATTTGGTTGCAATGGGTGATGAGAAATGAAGCCCGCTGCACCTTGTTGGTGAGTTCATCGACGGAGATCTCGTCGTTTTGTAAGTCGTTCATGATGGCCTCTAATTCTGTAAAGGCATCGTCGTAGGTGGGTTTTTCTTCGCTCATGTCTTTTTTATATCGGTTACCGTTGAAGTTATTTGCCCGTTGAGTAGTTCTGTGGTGATGTTGTCGCCAATGTTAAGTTTTGAAACATCGGTTAAACTATCACCATTGACCCGAGAAATACTAAACCCTCTAGCCAGGGTTTTCTTAGGGTGCAGCAAAGCTACGGAAGATTCCAGTTGTTGCATGCGTTGGCGGTATAAAGTCAACTTGTGGTTAAATAATGTGCTCAATCGCATAGACGCTTCATGGATTCGCTTTGGCTCACTGCGTCTAACCTTGTCGATGGCCAATTGCATGGTGTTCGACTCCGTTCGTCTTAGCACGATTTGCTTGGCGTGGATCACTTCTTCGGTGAGTCGGAGTAGGCGTACGCTGCGGTCGTGAAGTTGACCTCGTTGTCTTTGGCAAAAGGACACAGGGTATTTTTCTACAATGGCGTAAAAGTTTTTGAGGACGAGTTCATTTTGCTTAATGCGATGGGCAGAACTTCGGGCTATCTGCACCATCATTCGCGCCATTTCACTTTCGAATTCATACATGCGATCGATGAGGAAATCGGCAATGGCGGTGGGAGTTTTGTGCGGACTACCGGCGACCATATCTAAAATTGATAAATCCGTTTCGTGGCCAATGCCCGTGAGCACCGGAAGGGGAAAGTTGGCCGCTGCTGCGCAAAGCGCATAATCGTTAAAAGCGTCGAGATCGAGCGCACTGCCGCCACCGCGAATAAAAACCACCGCGTCAAAAGCATGGGTATCTACGTTTTGTAATGCCCTTAATAGTTGTTTGGGCGCCTGATCGCCTTGAACCATTGAGGGAAACAGTTCGATGTGGAAGCGATATTGGTGTTCGTTTTGGAGGATGTGTTGGCGAAAGTCTTCACAGGCAGCCGAGTCTGCTGCAGTAATCAGGGCGATGTTTTGCATGATTCTGGGCAGCGGTATGGCGCGATTGCGCGTCAATAAGCCTTCTTTTTTTAGTCGCTCTAGAGTTTCTGCTTTGCGCTTTTCCAATGCCCCAAGGGTGTAAGACAAGTCAATATCGCTGATGCGCAATTTTAATCCGTAAACGGCATGAAATTCTATGGCTACCAAACACACCATTTCTTGGCCCTGACTAACAATGTTGTCAAAATCACCGCTCATTTTTTTGCGCATCAACTGTACATCATGCTGCCACATGACCGCACTCATAGATGCTACTTTGACATTGTTGCGCAGCTCGACCAGCTCTAAGTATGCATGCCCGGAACC
>JAIUMB010000077.1 GCA_022565745.1 Cryomorphaceae bacterium
ACCAAAATGCTATCCGCTGTAGCCTTTGTGGCCTCAATAATCATTTCTGCATTTTTGAGATATGCGCGACTGTGATACACTTGTGAGCTCACGTCATCGCGGAGGTTGTATCCTTCATTGATGTGTTTTTTGAGGTTTTTCATAGCGAATGTACGCGCAATAACGGCTTGAGCTTTAAAAAACTCAGGCTCAGGGAATGCGCCTCCTTCTGATTCTACCACACCGGCAACGTATTTCTCAAACCCTACTTGATTTACCGCCGTTAACTTGTTGTCGGTTTGAGAGATATACACGTGAAGGACATCTTGATACCAGCGTTCATTTTTTCCAACACCGGAGATGATAAAAGACGGATCGATATCGCTTTTATTAGGAACCAACCAGAGTTCCGAAAGTACAACTGTACCCAGGTTTTTGGAAGAGAGAACGAGGTGTTGTTGTTGTTGTTTGATGTGTATGAGCTTGACCGGGTCGTCGTCTTTTATGTCCCATACCGTATCAATGGCATATCCGTTGTGTTCAGCGGCTAAAATGGTGTAGTGGCCTTCCTTGATGCTCACCATGATATTGGTTGGCTCACTTCCTAAACGAATGCGAATATCCATTTGTCCGGCGCTTTCAATTACCGATAAAAGGATGGTTGATATGGTTAATATGACTCGAACAAAGATCATAAAAATGAATCTTTAGTGCTTTGGTGTAAGTTGGTGATCTGCTCAGCAGCCCTCTCAGATGCTCCATGGCCGCCCAGCTTTTCCCTAATATCTTTATATGCATTCAGCATTTCCTTTCTGTTTTCAGCATCCAGTATTTTTTCAAGTTCGGTTTTGAGGTTTTCGCCGATCAGTTTGTTTTGAATGAGCTCGGTGACCACTTCGCGTTCGGCTATTAAATTCACCAGAGAAATAAAAGGCACTTTTATAAAAAACTTGGCGAGTTGGTAGGTGGTGGGACTGGTAAGATAACACACGATTTGAGGGATACCGATTAATGCTGTTTCTAAAGTTGCGGTACCACTGGTTACCAATGCCGCATCAGCATCGGAAAGCAAATCATAGCTGTTTTTGTCTGACATTACGACTTGCTTGCTCAAATAGGGTAAATACACGTCTTCACTTTGAGAAGGCGCTCGACTGATTACAAAAGTAGCATCGGGAAAATGGGGCACCACTTCCAGCATACGCGGCAAAATGCTATTGATCTCTTGTTTTCTGCTTCCAGGTAATAGGGCGATGGTGGGAGTTGGCTGAATGTTGGTGTTGGATGGGTTCCAATGGAGATGATCGAGTAGGGGGTGCCCCACATAAGTCACCTCCATGTCGTGTTTGGCAAAGAAAGATGTTTCAAAAGGTAATATCACCAACATCAAATCGGTAATGCGTTTAAGCGTTTTGACTCGGTTTTCTTTCCAAGCCCATACCTGTGGGGCAATATACCAGGCCACTTTTATCCCGTGGTCTTTTGCGAATTTAGCAATTCGCATGTTAAAACCGGGATAGTCAATGAGGACCAGTACCTGTGGATTGTGCTCTAATAGGTCAGCTTTACATTGTTTTAACCGTCGGGCAATGGTTCGGATGTTTTTGAGGACTTCAATGAATCCCATAAACGCCATTTCGCGATAATGCACAACCAGTTCACTTTCTGATGCCGTTGCCATTTTATCTCCACCCCATATGCGAAATGTTGCATCTGGCTGTTTGGCCTTTATGGCTTTGATGAGATTGGACCCGTGTAGGTCTCCCGAAGCTTCTCCAGCAATGATGTAATAATCACAAGGCATATTTGTAGAGTAGAATGATGACAAATATGAAAACGGTTCCATACAGAACACCTCGTGAAAAGAGTTCTTTGTCAAACCTCAGGGCAAGGAAAAACAGCCCAACATTGACAATTACACTTGCACTGAGAAGTCTGATGTTTAGAAAGCGAACAAGTTCACTGTAAGCGCCAGCCTCTGATATGTTGTATCCGTGTATTTTAGAAAAGAGGAGCATAGAAATGGGTGGAATTACCATGGCAATCACAAAACCGAAAATAAAAGGAGCACTAAGATATAGTGGTCTTCCGTCTGGGGTATGCGGTTGTTTCATGACGAACGTTTTACACTAAAATCCCATTCGAGCATGGCGGGAAGGTAGGAGCCTGCCGTAAGATCGATTCCTACAGGTACCACACTGATGTAATTTTTTGCCAAAGCCCACTCATCGGTGTCTTCGCCGTAGTCAAAATTCACAAAGGTTCCGGTTAGCCAGTAATATTTTCTTCCACGAGGGTCGGTGCGTACATCGATTTCCTCTTCCCAATTGGCACGGGCTTGACGACAAATGCGAATGCCTCTGTAGCGTTCGGAGCTGGCTTTGGGGATGTTGACATTCAAGCAAACGCCATCAGGGAGTCCTTTTTCCAATACGGTCTCACAAATACTCTTTATAAATGGACGTGCCGGATTGAAATCGGCCTCCCAAGAATAATCGAGCAAAGAAAATCCAATGGATGGGATGCCTTCCAGTGCCCCTTCAACGGCGGCTGACATTGTACCTGAGTAAATGACATTGATGGAGGAATTGCTCCCGTGATTTATGCCGGAGATAATCATGTCAGGTTTTCGGTCAAGAATGGCATTAATGGCCAATTTGACACAGTCTACAGGAGTGCCACTGCAACTATATTCTTGTTGGAGCGCATTGTCTTCAATAATGATGGGGTCACAGCGCAAGGTGCTGTTGATGGTAATGGCGTGCCCCATGCCAGACTGCGGACTGTCTGGAGCCACAACCACAACATCGCCCAATTCATTGGCGATAGAAATCAGTGTTCTTATCCCCGGCGCCGTAATGCCGTCGTCGTTACAGACCAATATAAACGGGCGTTTGTTTGCCATACTAAGTTTTTCACAAAACTACAATCAGTCAACCTTTCTAGCGTATGAGACGGCATATTATTTGCTAAATTTGTCCACAATTAAATCAACAAAAATTTCGAAATATGATAGTCATTCTCTTGGCATTTATGTTAATTGGTTTTTTGGTACAAAACCGATTAAAGTCTAAGTTTAAAAAGTACAGCAACGTGCCCCTTCAAACGGGCTTGAGCGGGCGAGAAATTGCTATAAGAATGTTACATGACAACGGCATTACCGATGTTGAAGTCCTTTCTACACCGGGAAAGCTTACCGACCACTATGACCCTCGCAATAAGACGGTTAATCTAAGTCCAGAAGTATACAACGGCCGTTCTGTAGCCGCCGCTGCTGTGGCTGCTCATGAATGTGGACATGCCCTTCAGCATGCTCAAGCATACAAATGGCTGGAGTTTCGATCTGCCATGGTGCCAGCTGTGAGTTTCAGTTCACGCGCCATGAGTTATATTTTCCTTTTTATGATTCTCGGAATGGGTGTTACCAGTGCCTTTAGTTTTGAAATGGTCATTTGGGTAATGATTATTCTTCAGGCCATAGTCACCTTATTCACCATGGTTACCCTGCCGGTTGAATACGACGCGTCTGATAGAGCGTTGGTTTACATTCAACAAAGTGGGGTAGCAGGTACGATGGAAACTTCACAAGCCAAAGACGCCCTTAAATGGGCCGCCAATACATATTTGGTAGCGGCATTGGCTTCGTTGACGCAATTGGCATATTATATATTGTTGTTGGTTTCCAGAGATTAAAACGTAAAGGCAGGCTTAGGCCTGCCTTTTTAGTTTTGTTTTTTGAGGGAAAAAATAAAAGATGATCCAACGCCCTCAGTGCTTTCTACACGTATGTGTTGCTTGTGGGCTTCGATGATGTGTTTGACAATGGCAAGTCCTAATCCTGAGCCACCAGCATCGCGGGTACGTGACTTATCTACCCTATAAAATCGTTCGAAAATTCGGGGGAGGTCGTTTTTGGGAATGCCTAATCCGTTGTCTGAAACGTAAACCTCAATGACGTTACTTCGTTCAGTAAATCCGATTTCCACATAGCTATTGGGTGTTTTGGAGTACTTAATCGCGTTGTTGATTAAGTTGATCAAAATTTGCTCTATTCGCTTAATATCGGCCATTACCATCAAAGGTGGATCAACATTGGTCTTCACTCTGATGGTTACGCCGTGTTCTTTAGCAAAATCCTCCATTTGTTCCACTACATCTAAAACCAAAGCATGTACATCAATTGCATTCAGATGAATATCTAAAGTTCCCGATTCCAACTTTGTTATAAAATCTAGGTCCTTGATGATGCTGATGATGCGCTCTATGCTTTTATTAGCGCGTTTGAGATACTTTTCGGTGATTTCAGGATCGTCAGTAGCACCGTCTAAAAGGGTGAGTAGATACCCTTGAACGTTGAAAATTGGTGTTTTTAGTTCGTGACTGACATTTCCAATAAACTCTCTTCTGTAACGTTCTCGATCCTTGAGAATTTTAATCTCTTTTTTTTGTAAGCGTTCAATAGATTGGACACTATTTTCCAATTCAACGATAACATTGTTATAATCGTGGGAAGTATTTGGAGAGATTTTTTTTAAAATATGATTGAGTCGTCGAAATACAGTTCTTTTTAATAGGATAAGAGAAATTGCATAAACGAAAGCAATGACTCCGACGTGGAATAAATGAAAAGGAATGCGAAAAATCGAGAGTCCTATTATAAGAAACAAGCCACTCAAGATCGTGATAATTAAAGCAATAGAGGTAGGCTTGTTCATTGGGTCATTGAGATTAACTTCGATTAAAGCTCAGGGTTTCAATCGATAGTTAATAATTGAATATGTACATCGAATAGATGCGCAATTTACGCCAATTCAAACTTATACCCAACGCCCTTGATGGTATGAATGTATTTGTCGCCAATTTTTTCTCTGATCTTTCTCACGTGAACATCGATGGTTCGGTCGCCTACAACCACATCACGTCCCCATACAGTCTCAAGAATTTCGTCTCGTGTAAAAACCTTTCCGGGTTTTGATGCCAGTAAGCTTAGGGTTTCAAACTCTTTTCTTGGCATGGCAATCTTCTCTCCATCTTTTCTCACCTGATATTTTTCTAAATTGATTTCAAGCCCATTGAATTCCATAGAGCCTTCTCTAGGACTTCCATTGGTTTGTAAACGTCTTAGAAGTGCCTTTATTCGGCTGACTAAGATTTTTGGTTTTATGGGTTTATTGATGTAATCATCTGCACCTGCATCAAAACCAGCTACCTGACTGTAGTCTTCTCCTCGGGCTGTTAAAAAGGCTATAAGTGTGTTCTTGATTTCAGGTATGCTTCTGATTTGCTCACATGTTTCAATACCATCAAGTCCAGGCATCATGACGTCTAATAAAATCAGGTGTGGCTTAAACTCCTTAGCAATTTCAATGGCGTCTTTTCCATTGCTTGCCGTTTTTACTTGAAAATCTTCTTTTTTTAAATTATACCCAACAAACTCTAGAATATCAGGCTCGTCGTCTACCAACAGTATGCGGTGTGTGTTCATGTCTTAATTATTTGGTAACATGCAAAGTAATTAAAAAAGTAAATACAATGGTTGTTTAGGTGATATTTACTTTTTGGTTTGCTCATGTAATTTGTTGATAATTAATATGGTTTTTATTCCATTTCAACATTCAAATCACACTGTAAACATACTGTTATACACCCTATAGGGTGTTTCTAAATTGTTATCAATTACTCGTATTGGTGTCTTTTGTTTCACTGTGAAGCTTCTTGTAGTAAGGTTCAAGAACATCTTCTCTACTGCTTTCCCAAATGTTCTTTTTAATATTGTAGCTGACTTCACTGTTGGGAAACTCTATGTATTCTTCTTCTCCAGAATTTTCTGGATAGTAAGGTTTTAAATCTCTACCGTAAACCATGCGTTCAAAGAGCATATCGAGCTTGTCGATTAGTTCGCCCTTCTCCATTTTCCATGTTCTAAATGCTTCGTTGTATTCTTTAACAACGCCGTATTCATATCTAAATTTTCCGCCAGTGGCCACGTATTTTTCTGATATACTGGGTGCACGTCTTATGACTGAAAAGTAAATGTAATAAGTGTTTTTTTTAGGGTAAAAGTGAATCAGTTCATATTTGTCGAGTTCTTTCTTATAGTGATCATCGAATGTGCTGTCAAATCTGGTTTTATAGTCTGCTTTATCGGGTATCTTTCCTAAATATCTAATGATTTTTTCTACTACTTCTCGCTTCTCATCCTCATTTAAATGTTTATCTGCTCTGTATGAGATTGGGGAGCATCCGGTCCATAGGATGCATAAAGCCAGGAAGATTTTGATGGGTTTCAGGTTCATTGGAAATGGATGGTTGTTGTGTTTGAGATTCTACGTAAATAAAAAATGCATAAGTTGAGCAAATTGTTCAACTTATGCATCAAAAATTACACCATGAATTTGTAGATTTTTTAATTGTCAGTACAGAAGCAGCTCATGCTCACTTGAGAATGAGATATTCTGTTTTGTCAATTATTAGTATTCTGCGTTTACGGGATCAAATTCAGTCCAACCGGCAGTCCAGTTGTCCGTGCCAAATCCACCGATAAAGTTGACGCTGGTGTCAAAGAAACCAGAGCGATTGGTCTCGTTAAACTTTGGATTGCTAAAGTCAGCCCCAGAAGTGAGTGTTCCATTGCTCACTGCATAGTTGGGGTTTGATGGGTAGTTGCTGGCCAATTGATTGGGACCATAGAACAAGCTTGGGTCGATGCCCATGTTGGTATAAATGGTCAATTCACTTTCACTTTGAGGGCCTACCAAAGTGGTGTTTTTGCTTTCCCAGTAAGACTCAACATCAGCAACATCAACGCCGCTGCCTGCACGAAACTTGTTGCCTGCGTTAGGTGCAATCATGATGTTATTTTCCAAAACACCAATATTTCTGGATGTGTAGTTTTCATATACTGAAGGTTGATTCATTCTTAAACCACGAGGGTATCCAGCAAATACGGAGTTAAAGATAGATACAGCAGTGCGACGTCTTAAGTCGATGGCATGTGCATAGTTGTTGTTGCTCACGCGGTCTCCAACGCGGATTGGGCCAAAGACAGTAACGTTAGAAAAAGTACCAGTGGTATAAGGCTCGACATCGTTGTCATTGGGGCCGTTATCACATTCAAAAGCGTTTGATTCAGACTGGTCGGCAAATCCTGGATAGCGAACAACCAAACCGTATTGAACGTTTCCGCTCCAACCGTAGTCGCAGTCAAAGTCGTCGTCCCACATGGCGTGTGAGATAAAATATTTGCCGTCTACGGTACCACCAAACCATTCAAATCCGTCGTCACCACCAAAGGAAACCATATTGTATTCCATTACCGTACCGCGACCTACACCACCCATGGTGATGGAGTTGGTTTCGTTGTTGGGGGTCAATTCAATTCCGCCAAATTCAACGCGAACGTATTTTAATACGCCACTGCTTTCGTTGTCGTTGGCTGTGCTGTTGGTTGTTCCAAAGTTTACCTCTGGGGTTATGCCTTCTATAGCCGGGTTGTTTTGGTTCACATTGGCGTTACCTAGAATAACCAAACCACCCCAATCACCGCGGTCTCTTACACCTACTTCTTGGTTTGAGGTAAATACAATGGGCTGAGAAGCTGTGCCTTCGGCCATGATTTTTCCGCCTTTGTCAATGACTAAGGTTCCGCGGGTGCGCTTGTCTCCAAAAATGACCGTACCAGGCTCAATGGTAAGGGTTTTGCCATCTCTTACAAAAACTTGTCCTTTAAGTAGATACTTCTCTTCTTTTTTTAAGGTCATGTTGTCGAGGTCACCAGTTAACTCCACCAAATCGGTGTTGTTGCCATTTCCTCCGTTTGAGTCGTCGTCTTTTTTACAGGCCGACAACAAAATGGCTACCGAAGCGGCCAGTGTTAAAAAACGATTGTTGATTTTCATGTTAGATTAGATTAATTGTTACAAATAGTGAATTACACTTAGTTTAGTCGTATGGTAAACGACAATGTGGTTAATGAGCCTACTTGGTAGGCTATGACTTCGTGATCTTTATCATTGATAACCTCGTTGCGGTCTGAATCTTGGTAGAAGCGGAAGGCGTAGTTGAGAATGTTTTGTACACCAAATTTCATATCGACGATTTTATTCAATCGCTTACTTAGTGAAAAGTCAAGAGCGTGACGAGGGCGTTCATAAATCGTGGGGAAGTTGTCATCGCCTACGGCAAAGATGCGTGGTCCAAACACGTTGTATTGTAAAGCTATGTCTAGGTGGGTCTTGGCATCGTTATAGTAAAGTCCGGTATTGATGATGTAAGGGGATTGGCCTTCCAAAGGTCGGATTTGTGTTTGTGCAACTGCGGTGGCACCTAGGTCAACCATACTGATGATGTAGCTGGCATTTAGGTTGACAGAGAAATTGTCAAACACCGTACCTGGGGCACGATCGCGCATTGATAAACGCACCTCCATTTCTGCACCATAGTTTTGCGCCCAATCGGCATTCATGTAAGAAAATGAAGGTTGTTCGCTGGTAATAACCGAGCGATTTTCTATTGGGTTATCGAAGTACTTGTAGAATACGCCCAAACTGATTACCTCACCAACGCGGGGGTAATACTCCCATCTTGTGTCTAAGTTTTGAATCACGGCCATTTGTAGGTTCTGGTCTCCGTAGCGTACGGCCTGTAATTTGTAGTCGTAAAAGAGAAAAGGCGCCAACTCTCTAAATTCTGGTCGATTGACTGTTGTCATAGCACTAAACCTCACCTGACTTTTAGGTGTAGTCATGTAGGAAGCATTAAAGAATGGCAATGTGGCGAAAATGGGATTGAAGACCTCTATGTCATTGAAGTTGTCATTAGACAATAACTGCTGCATATTGTATTCGCCTCTTATTCCTCCTGAGAAGTTGAAGCGTTTCCAGGGGTATACGACCTTTACATATGCGGCATTGAGAAAATTACTGGCGGTATACGAGTCGATGGGACGCGTGCCCTCTTCGAGCACCAATCCATTTTCGTGACTGATGTTTTCTGGGGCAAAAATATCGGAAAGAGGAAGTCTGATGATTTCTTCTTGAACTTCTGGTGAATTAAATCCCGGGTAAAGGTATGAGAAGTATCTACTGGTAAAAGATCGTGCCCGGTAATCGCCATAATAGCCGACCTTTAATTCTCTTACTTGGTTGCCATTGCGACCAATTTCGCGGGTATAATTAAAGCCCCAGTTGTTCGATGTTTCACTTAAATTGCCCCAATATCTTCCAGTTTCGAAGATGTTGGAAGAGGGAGGAAGCATCATCAAAAAGGGATCCTCGTCGGCGGCATCTAAATTCCTCAACGTTCTAAATCGTCGAAGATCGGGTTCGTTTTCTCCGAGATAGCTAAAGCCTACGACCCAATCGTAGCGGTCTTTATCCGCAGCATAATGTATCCCTTCTAGTTGACCACTGTAAATGGTGCGACTACGATAGCCCAATAGGTAGTTTCTCCATTCGTCATCAGGGCGCTGTAAAAAATTCCTTCCACTGCGAATGATGGTTTCATTTTCGCCAATTTGTGCAAACATATTGGAGAACTTGTAGGTGTTGTTGGCATCGGAGTAGGTCCAGTTAGACAATACATTTACGCTGTTGTCTTTGCTGTATTGCATATCGTTGTATTGTTCCCAAGGGAGAATGTCCCGTGTTTGGTCAACCCACTCAAAGTAGCGGTTAAATGAGCGCTCATATTGAACTTGGCTTTGACTAAGTCCGATATAGGTGTACGATGACAATGGGTTGCCATTGATGTTGTACTTTCTTCCAAGACTAATACCTACACCCATATCCGGCATGGCTGTTCTTTTTAAAGGTTCAAAGTTGTTGGGTAGTTCTCTTGCAAACTCAGCCTTTTCAGGTGAACGGTTATTCAGTCCTTGGTAATCGAAAGTACTGGGGAAATTTGCTGGCAGTGCGCGAAAACCATTATCGAAACCCATAAAGTCGGTTGCTGATCCTTTGCTTTGGAAATGAGGTCTAAAGGTTGTTGCTTCGCGGTATCCAACGTCGAAGTGTAGTTTGGTGAAAGATTCGGTAACTTCACTTCGCGTGGTGATTTTAATGATTCCTCCAGCAAAATCGCCTGGCATATCTGGAGCGCCGGATTTATAAACCATCATACGATCGATGGCGCCACTGGAAAGTAAGTCAAACGCAAAGGTTCGTTTATCCACTTCAGTGCTGGGGGCAATGACGTTGTTGATGAGCACATTGTTATAACGCTCGCTGATTCCACGGATCATCACAAAGCGATTTGAAACGATGGTTACGCCCGGCACCCGCTGCATGGCTTGAGCTGCATTGCCATCTTGTGATTTTTGTATTTGTTGCATGGAGATACCAGACACCACTTCCTTGGCGTCTTTCGTAGCCATTACCAAAGCTTTTTCTGTATTGTAAACACGTTCTGCCGTTACTGTTGCGCCCTGTAAAGCGGATGCAGATTCTTTTAATGTGGAGTTTGGTAATAGATTTTGACCGGGCTTTATTTCTACAACTTTTTCTATTGTTTCATAACCCAAATACGACACCGATATGGTGTATTTACCGGATCGTATTCTATCGATTTGAAAGAACCCATCTATATTGGTGGAGGTTCCGTAAACGTGGTCGTTGTTTTTTACCAACACATTCACTCCAATCAAAGGTTGCTTGTCTGTGTCTGTTATGGTTCCTGTTAAAGATGCATTTTGTCCGTATGATTTAACACAAACAAACAAAATTATCAAAACGTAATGGCGCATACGGCGATGTTTAAATTCACCGCAAATGTTTCAACAAATTCAGGTCACGGTCATGAACGAATGATTAACAGTAATAAAATTATTTCAAGCAAAAAAATTTAATTAATAATGTTTGTTAAGTATCATAAAAACAAACGATTTTTCAATTGAAATAAGGTATAATTACTTTTTTTGAATGTTAATTGCTGTTTAACAGAATGGACATATTAAGCCATTGTTATTTGATTGTTTTGGACGTAAAAAATGAATAAGTCTATGAATATTAAGAATAATGGTTCTGGTATTTTTAAACAATCATAAATCAACTTAATTTTTGTTCTTAAA
>JAIUMB010000078.1 GCA_022565745.1 Cryomorphaceae bacterium
AATGAAGTCGAGGCCCTTAAAAAAAATATAGACTATGACTATTTGCTCACTGAAGTTGAGGAAATCTTTGGCAGTTTAAAATGCGGAACCAATCGCGTCATCGACATCGTTAACAGTCTGAGAACATTTTCTTCTCTGGATGAATCCGAAGTAAAACGCACCAATCTTAATCTTGCGATAATGAGTACCATTACCTTGATGCGTAGTGGCATTAATGAAAACATTAAAATCATTGAAGACTACGATGAAGACCTGCCGCTTGTAGAGTGTTACCCAAGCTTTCTAAACCAAGCGTTAATGAACATCATTAACAATGCGGTTCATTCCATAAAAGACAAAGAAGCGCCAAGCGAAGACGAACAAATTGCCATTAAAACAAAAAGAATCAACAACAATGTAGAAATCACCATTTCCGATACTGGCATTGGCATTCCTAAGCACCTTCACACAAAAATATTTGAACCATTTTTCACGACTCGTCCTGTTGGCCAAGGCACTGGCTTAGGCCTTTCAGTGGCGTTTAAAACCATTAATAAGCACAAGGGTGAAATAAATATAGACTCCAAACCTGGTGAGGGATCAAGATTTACCGTCTCAATTCCCATCAGCATGAGTGATTCTTAGTAGCGATGAATTACAGCCATTGAAACCAGCCATTTACTTCGTTACGCAAGAAAGCCAAGCCGTTGACTCAGCATCTGTCTAATTTAATCCACATTATCGTGCAAGAACGCATTATTCCCTCTTAAGCTCGGCCCATTTTCATCATCAGAAATACGCAGACGCCCAATAGATTCTGTTCTACTTGGTTTTTCATCTGGCAAGTTCAAGCCTTGTCGCTTGTATGCTGGCACCGACGACAATTCATCGACGTATTGACTGGCATTATTGCTAAATCGGTGGTTAAACGACTGTAACTGCGATTTTCTTTCGACATTTCGCTGATGTAAACTTCGTGAAATGGGTTGATCAAAAGGATTTGAGGATGGATGACTTGACTCGACATCACTTTTTGATTTTGACTGCTCAGGGGCTTCTTCTCGCACTTGAAACGCCAGTGTTTTATCCTCTACTCGGGGTTCCTCTGCCTTTTTTTCCTCTTGTTTCTCAGGCTTAGCCTCTCTCAGCGATGCCTCTAATGCCATGTAATCATCTAGTGTATGACGAACAATATGGTTCTCCTCTTCTTCTAATTTAGGCTGAATAGAACCTCCTGACACAGGCTCATCTTGCTGATTATTGTCATTGAAGTCCTTTTCTACTTCTTCTTCTGAAAGCGAAGACACAATGTCTTTTTCATCAACCGACTCATTGACTTCCAGAACAGGATCTTCTGGTTGCTCGTAGTCCGACTCTGCAACCGTGGTCTCTTCTTCTATGGTGAATGGAACCGAAGTGTCTTCATCATCTAAATGAAAGTGCATCAGCTCTTCTTCCTCATGCTGTTCATCTTGATTATTATGATTATCGATTGGCGCTTCAAAAGCAATCTCTTTTTCTTCTATGATGTTTTCGGGTGCTTTCTCAACTTCTTCAAGATCATTGTCAGCAGACGTAGAGAACAAGTCCGGCGTCTCCATGGGCATTGGCTCTTCCTGCTCATTGCTGATGAGAGGCTTCTCAAAGACCTTCTGGCTAACTTCTTGATCTTCCTCCAGCGTATGTACAATGCGACGGGTTTTATGAACACTTACCGTTTCTTGTTTATCCGTACTAAATCCAGTGGCTATTACAGTTACAGACACGTCATTACCAAGATCTTCTTCTTCACCCACTCCCATAATGATATTGGCTCCGCCGCCAGCTTGCTGCTGAATGTGGTCGTTGATTTCTCCAATCTCATCGATGGTAATTTCTTCTTGTCCGGACACAATCAAAAGCAATACATTCTTAGCTCCGCGAATGTGATTGTCATTCAGCAATGGAGAATCGAGGGCTTTAACAATGGCCTCTTTTGCACGGTTTTCTCCCGTTGCACGAGCACTCCCCATAATGGCGGTACCACTGTTATTGAGTACCGTGTTGGCGTCTCTCAGGTCAATATTAATATTGTATTGGTGGGTAATAACCTCTGCTATACCACGTACCGCAATCGCCACCACCTCATCTGCTTTAGAAAAGCCTGCTTTAAAGCCTAAATTTCCGTATACCTCTCGAAGTTTATTGTTGTTAATAACAATAAGTGAGTCTACATTCTTGCGCATCTGCTCGATCCCCTCCTCTGCTTGCTTTAAGCGAGAGCTTCCTTCAAACTGAAAAGGCGTGGTAAGGATACCTACGGTTAAGATACCGGCTTCTTTCGCCAGGCGGGCAATAACCGGCGCAGCACCTGTTCCGGTACCACCACCCATTCCGGCGGTAATAAACACCATTTTGGTGTTGTTACTCAACAGTTCTATGATTTCTTGAGCTGACTCCTCTGCAGCTTGTCGTCCAACTTCCGGATTGGCACCTGCTCCAAGACCTTCCGTTAAACTTCTACCGAGTTGAATTTTATTAGGCACCGGACTACTTACTAATGCTTGATTATCCGTATTACATACAAAAAAATCAACACCACGAATACCAAGTGTTGACATGTGGTTGACTGCATTTCCTCCACCGCCACCAACACCGATTACCTTAATTACTGCAGGCGGATTTTTTGGTAAGTCAAATTCCAAAGTGTCGTTGGGTTCGTTAAAATCTGTCATGCTGTGATTATTTTACGTCGTCGTTGATAAATTTCTTTAAGCCATTGATGAATTTATCCATCAGTTTAGCCGGACGGCTCTCCGTCTCCAAATCATTTGATGGTTGTGCTGCGTCTTCTGCTTGCACATCACCATCAACTGCGGTTTCTTCTCGATGATCGTGGATAGGTGACTCGGGCTTGACCTCAACACCCTGTTTTTTGTTCATCCTGATGCCTTCCATAAGCAAACCGATACCGGTGGCGTACATAGGCGTGCTTAACTCCTCTGGTGACCCACTGGCTAAATTCTCATCGGAAAACCCAATTCTGGTGTCCATCCCTGTGACATATTCAACCAACTGGCGAATGTGTTTCAGTTGTGCCCCTCCTCCGGTAAGCACAATGCCGGCAATCAATTTCTTACTTGGCTCTGTATGCCCGTAGTTTTTGATTTCCATATATACCTGCTCAATGATCTCTACCACGCGCGAGTGGATGATTTGCGATAAGCGTTTAAGACTAATTTCCTTCCCTTCACGACCTTTGATACCGGGAATGGAAACTATTTCGTTTTCTTTATTCTCGCCGGGCCAAGCGCTACCAAATCGCACCTTCAACTGCTCAGCTTGTTTTTCTATGATGGAGCAACCTTCTTTGATGTCATTGGTGATGACATTACCGCCAAATGGGATAACTGCTGTATGGCGAATGATATTGTCTTTAAAAATAGCCACATCTGTTGTACCTCCGCCAATATCAACCAAAACAACGCCAGCCTCCTTTTCTTCTTGACTCAATACAGCTTCTGCCGATGCCAACGGCTCTAGAGTGATGGTGCTGTCGCTTAACCCTGCCGTCTCTATACATCTGCCAATATTGCGAATAGATGCCACTTGACCTACCACTATGTGGAAATTCGCTTCCAGCCTAGCGCCGTACATGCCGATTGGCTCCTTAATCTCTGCCTGCCCATCAATTTTATATTCTTGAGGAAGCACATGAATGATTTTCTCGCCAGGGAGCATATTGAGCTTCTCAACGTTTTCGGTCAACAACTTGATGTCATTTTCCTCAATCACTGAATCGGCATTTTCTCGGGTAATGTAATCGCTGTGTTGTAAACTACGAATATGCTGTCCGGCTATACCGGCGACCACAGACGATACTTTTAACCCACTGGTTGTTTCAGCTTGTTGAACCGCCGACTCTATAGACTTTACCGTTTGTAATATATTGTTAACCACCCCGCGATGAATGCCCAAAGATCGAGCTTTTCCATACCCGATAATTTCCAATTTACCATACTCATTGTATCGACCAATGATGGCGACAATTTTGGTGGTTCCCAAATCTAAGCCTACAGCGTAATCACCGGGCTTTGCTGCTTGATTTTTGTTTTCTGAGTGTTCCATAATCGGGTTCAATATTGACAGACTACCTGTCGATTAAATCGCAAATCAATGTCATTCAACTTGCTTGCTTTTTCTTCATCTAATGCGTTCAACCAGAAGGTGCGCAAT
Organism: Cryomorphaceae bacterium; assembly: GCA_022565745.1. Taxonomy (GTDB): domain Bacteria; phylum Bacteroidota; class Bacteroidia; order Flavobacteriales; family Schleiferiaceae; genus CSBr16-58. Next base: position 4,195 of record JAIUMB010000078.1, read on the forward strand.
TTCTCTAATTTACCTTTCATACCCGGATGCGTTCCTAGTCTGATGTTAAAACTCAACCCTACTGGATATAATACCGCTTGTCCGTTTTCCTCGATGTGTATGCCCCCAATGCGGTCGCGAAAAAATGCATCTTCGCTAATAAAGCCAACCAGGTCCATCAGTACCTCTCTTTCCCATTGATCTACGTCACCGGTTAATAACATAACAGGTTTTGTGTAACGACTACTCAAAGGGAAGGGCTCTCCTAACTCGTCCAAGTAATAAGAACGTTTCCCATCAAAAACACGTACAACTGGACTTTTTACGTTTGCCCTGATGTAAAGTGTTCCTTTAAGGGATGAAAATACCTCACTTTTTTTCACCATAGGATGCGCATCAACACTTTCTTCCAACATGGCAATGTTGATTTCCCCGCGTTTATTTCCTTCACAACAGCCTGGTAAAACAGCAATGGTTTCCCGCAGGTCATCATTGTTAAGCAATGACATATCACCTTGATTATCAATAATAAAAACCACTTCATCCGAACGAACTTCGTGGTATTGATTGGCCGCATAAACACCACTTATGATCAACGTAACCAGCATCATTAATCCAGTTAGGCTCTCCAAAACAAATCTTTTCTTACTCATTGAACAGATTTTTTTTGAATGAACGACAGTAAATCTGACACACTTTTATCAACATCACCTGCACCTGCGGATACCACAACATCTGGATTTTCTCTTTGTAGCCAATCGCTGAGATTTGAAAAATCAACTTCTACGGCTTTGGTATTTTTCATCCGACTTAAAATATCTCCACTCGCCATTCCTTCGTCCGGATTTTCTCTAGCGGCATATACAGGGAGCAACGCCGGAGCCTCAACCCGATCGAGTTCTTCAGCAAATTCAGCGACAAAATCTCTAGTTCTGCTATACAAATGCGGCTGAAAAACCAGGGCTATTTTCTTCTGGGGATACAATTCCAATACCGTATTAATCAAGGCCCTTAACTCCGAAGGGTGATGGGCATAGTCGTCAATCACTGCAAAGTCGGGACTGCGATAATGCCACACAAAACGGCGATTAACCCCGAGAAAGGTATTAAGTCCACTACGCACTTGCTCTAATGTCAATCCGTTCATCAAGGCCAATGCCGATGCGGCTACAGCGTTTTCAACGTTATGTTTCCCTGGCAATGCAAGTGTTACGCCATCTATTTCACCTTTTGGCGTTTGCAAACAAAAAGTGTATGCACCGTTTTCAATGCGTATGTCTACCGCTTTAAAATCAGCGTTTGCATGGCCAGAGGTATAGGTGTAATCTGATAAAATATCCACTTCACTTTGCACAATTAAAGCGCCATTGGATCTTGCTTTGTCGGCAAACAAGCGAAAGCTTTCTTCGAGCTTATCTTTACTCTGGTAGATGTCTAAATGATCGCTGTCGGTATTGGTAATCACTGCCCAATTGGGTTCAAGCTGTAAAAAAGAGCGGTCAAACTCATCGGCTTCAACCACGACGATTGGCTTGTTTCCCTCCAAAAAATTGCTTTTGTAGTTAACCGCCACACCACCCAAAAAGGCATATACCTTTTTATTGGCCGCGTGGAACAAATGGGCCAACATGGCCGTCGTTGTGGTTTTTCCATGCGTACCTGCTACGGCCAAACAAGTCATACCTGCAGTGATTTTGCCAAGCACTTCTGAGCGCTTCATCATGGGGTAGCCAGCCGCAACAAAGTGTTTAAAGATGATATTGTCTTCCCTCACTGCTGGCGTGCGCACAACCAGCGCATTGTCTTGGTAATTACCTTGCCATTCCTTTTGAAGCGCGTTTTCATCGTAAGTAATGTTGGCCCCTTCCTCCTCCAACGTTCGACACAAATGGGTTTGTGTACGATCAAAGCCGTAGATACGATGACCACGGCCCAAGAAATACCTCGCCAAGGCACTCATTCCAATGCCGCCAATACCGAGAAAGTATATGTTGGTTGGAAAACTGCTCATCGGTCGATAATCTTTAATACTTCCTGAAGTATATCCTGCGTAGCATTGGGCTTACCCATTGCTTTGGCGTTGGCTGAAATGCGTTGACGTTTATCGGCATCCCCAATCAAATCGTTGATGACCTGAGGAAAAGCATCTATGTTGTTTTCATCCACCACCTCAGCGGCATCGTTTACCTTCAAACTATCAGCATTTTTTCGCTGGTGATCTTCGGCCACCCAAGGTGAAGGAATCAGTATTGATGCTTTTCCTAGTACGCACAATTCCGACAAAGTACTGGCTCCTGCTCGGGCCACTACCAAATCGGCCGCCGCGTAAGCCTTGTCCATATCATCGATAAAGGCATTGATCCAGATGCCATCGCGTCCGCTGTATGAGGGGACATAGGTATCGGCATAGGTCTTACCCGTTTGCCAAATGAGCTGAGCCGAATCGCCAAACGCATCGACCCATTGCTTGGTTGCCTTGTTGATTGACGCCGCACCCAAACTGCCTCCGGTAACCAAAATAACTGGTCGATCGGGGTTGAGGCCAAAACTTTTGACGGCTTCTGCTTTTGACGGCTGATGATTGAGCAAACTCAAGCGTATGGGGTTGCCGGTGATCACAATGCGGTCTTTGGGAAACCAACGCTCCAAGCCCTCAAAGGCAACGCATATAACCGAGGCTCGCTTGGCCAAAATCTTGTTGGTAATACCAGGAAAAGAATTCTGTTCTTGGATGACTATGGGAATACCAGCCCTAGAGGCTGCATACAACAAAGGTCCACTGGCAAACCCACCGGTGCCAATCACTATGGCCGGCTTATTCTTCTTAATGATGCGGTAAGATGTCCACAGGCTGCTGATAAGCTTAAAGGGGAATATCAAGTTTTTCAGTGTCAGTTTGCGTTGAATTCCACTGATCCACAATCCAGTAATGGGGTATCCTGCTGCAGGTACGCGTTGCATTTCCATCCTATCAGCAGCCCCCACAAAAGAGATGGCCATATCCGGGCGTGCTTCCTTTAGCGCATCCGCAATGGCTATGGCGGGAAAAATGTGACCGCCCGTACCTCCTCCACTTAAAATGACATTCTTGGCCATGTTATTCTGATTATGATGCGGCGGGTTCTGGAATGGGGACTTCCGCCGCTTCTTCGTTTTCATTTTTGTTGTCTCTCGAAATGCTCAGTATAATGCCCAAGGCCATGCAACTGACCCAAATACTAGAACCTCCAGCCGATAACAAGGGCAGAGTTTGTCCCGTTACCGGGAAGATGTTTACCGCCACCGACATATTGACAAAGGCTTGGAATATCAATGCAAAACCGGCGGCAAAAACGGTAAGGCTTCCAAAGTAGCTACTCGTACGCAACGATATTCGAATGATTCTTATCCACAATAAGAGATAGAAAGCAATTACAGAAATACCACCCACCAAACCGTATTCTTCTACGATGATGGCATAGATAAAGTCCGACGAAGACTGAGGCAGAAAGTTCTTTTGAATGCTTTTCCCCGGTCCTTGTCCAAATACCCCACCGCTGCTTATGGCCAATTTTGCTTTTTGCACTTGGTAGTTATCAGAAGGTTCTCCCGAGGTGAAATTACTGATGCGGGCCTTCCAGGTATCAACGCGGTTACTCATATTGGGCATTAACATGACCGTCATAATAAAAAGCAATGCTGCAAAAATCCCGGCACCCACCATTGCCCCGATGTATTTAACCGGATACTTTCCCACAAACAATACCAACATACAAGACAAAAACAACAGTGCCGCTGTGGAAAAATTTGCTGGGAAAATCAGCATCAAAATGATGCCCATCGGCACATAAATCACCCAACTGTTTTTCAGCGTCCATTCGTGTGAATGACGTTTGCTTAAACTGCGCGACAGGTATAACAAGAGTGCCAAAGCAGCAAAAGCAGAAGTCTGTAGACTAACCCCCAAAAAAGGAACACGCAGCCAGCGACTGGCATTGGCGCCCCCTATTTCTTGTCCCGACTTAAGTGTGATCAACAAGAGAACGATAGATAAACCAACCCCCAAAATCGATATCGGCCCAAAGTAGCGATAGGGCACGCGATGCATCAGGTACAAAATACCCAAACCAATGAAAAGATGCATGGCGTGTTTGATGAGCAAATAGGTGGTTGACACCTTTCCGTACACGAAAGCAAGATTTGCACTGGCGCTATACACACTGAGGAAAGACCCCAGCATGATGATGCCCAGCATGACCCAAATAACGCGGTCGCCTTCAATTTTTAAACGGAATGATGACATGTTAAATTATCATTTTTGTTTCGTCGGGACGTATTACAATAACCCTTAGCATCGGTCATTACAATTGGCGGACCCAGTACTTAAACTGCTCCCCTCGGTGCTCATAGTTGTCGAACAAATCAAAGCTGGCGCAAGCGGGCGACAACAAAATGGTATCCCCTTTATCGGCTAATGAAAAAGCCATTTTGACGGCCTTTTCCATTGAGCGGGTTTCGGTAATAACTTTCACACGTCCGGTAAATTCATCGAGCAACTTTTGGTTGTCTTCACCCAAACAAACCACCGCTTTCACCTTGCTCTCTACCAAGTTTATCAGTTCGGTATAGTCGTTTCCTTTATCCACGCCACCAGCGATCCAAATCACCGGCTTGCTTACACTCTCCAATGCATACCAAGTTGCGTTGACATTGGTTGCTTTTGAATCGTTGATAAATGTGACCCCTCTTATGGTGCCTAATGATTCCAAGCGGTGCTCAATGGCGTCGAAATTGGTAAGTGATTCGCGGATACTTTCTTTGCGTACGTGGAGCAAGCGTGCAGCCATTGATGATGCCATGCTGTTTTGGGCGTTGTGTTGCCCTTTAAGTGATAGGTCTTTGATGTTCATTGGTTCTTCTATGTTGATGTTAATGTATTGATGTTCGTCTATCCAAGCAATCGTCTCCGCCGTTTTTTTGGTACCAAAGCCCATTTGACGGCACGGCCAACGATTGTTTATTCTCATGATTTGTGTCCACTCATCGTCTGCATTAAAGATGAAAGTGTCATTCTCGTCCATATTTTTCAGCAGGGAGAACTTAGCCGCTACGTAGTCTTCCATGCGATAATTGTATCGATCGAGGTGGTCAGGACTAAAGTTGGTAATGATGGCAATGTGCGGTTTGAATTCAATCAAGTGGTCGCATTGAAAGCTGCTAATTTCCAACACATATACATCCGCTGGCGGCTCTTGAGCGAGTAATCTGGCGAAGCTCTTACCTATATTACCACCTACTTGCACATTTATCCCCCCTTGCACAAGCAGATGTCCAGTAAGTGCAGTAGTGGTGGTTTTACCGTTGCTTCCGGTTATGGCTACAATCTTTGCATCGGTAAACCGCGAAGCGAATTCTATTTCCGATACCAAGGGAATTCCTGCCTTTTTAATTTTATCAATGAGCGGCACGTGATTCGGGATGCCCGGACTTTTGACCACCACATCGGCTTGTAAAATACGGGCTTCATCGTGACCACCGCTTTGGTAGTCGATACCGGCTTGATTTAGTTCACTGGCAAATGTTTCTTTTACAACACCCGCATCCGACAGATATACCTGCATGTTGTGTTTATGAGCGAGCAATGCCGCACCCACGCCGCTTTCACCGGCGCCCAAAATGGCGATATGTGTCCAGTTAGGCATCAACGTAACTTGAGGGTTACAAACGTTAAAATGGCCAGCATGATGGCAACAATCCACATGCGGGTAACAATCTTAGCTTCGTGGTAGCCTTTTTTCTGATAATGGTGGTGTAAGGGAGCCATAAGGAATACCCGTCGGCCTTCACCATATTTTTTCTTGGTGTATTTGAAGTACGACACCTGAACTATAACTGATAAATTCTCTACCAAAAAGACCCCGCAGAGGATGGGGATTAAAAGTTCTTTTCTAGTGGCCAGTGCCAAAACAGCGATAATTCCTCCAAGAGCTAAACTACCCGTATCGCCCATAAATACCTGGGCAGGATAGGCATTGTACCATAGAAATCCCACACATGCACCCACCATAGCACCCACAAACACTGTAATCTCCCCTGCCCTTGGGATATACATAATGTTGAGGTAGTCGGCGAAAATAACCGACCCCGATACATAAGCGAATATCCCCAAGGTCAAAGCACTAACCGCCGACACACCGGTTGCCAATCCATCCAATCCATCGGTAAGATTGGCGCCATTCGACACGGCGGTAACAATGAAAATCACCAAGGGAATAAAGATTATCCATCCCAAATGTCCCCATGAAGGATTGATCCAACGCAGGGGTGCACTGTAATCAAGTTCGTTGTTTTTTACAAAAGGGATGGTGGTTTTGGTTGACTTTTCTTCGTCGTTAAACACCGGCAATCTATGCGCCACTTCCTCGATTGTTGTTGAAGGTGAAGGTGTTGCCTTTTGCCTAATGGTCACATCGGGATGGAAGTAAAGCATGCTCCCAACAATGGCCCCAAGTCCAACCTGACCAATCACCTTAAACTTCCCCTTTAATCCCTGCTTGTCTTTTTTAAACACCTTTATATAGTCGTCTAAAAAACCGATTAGGCCTGTCCAAATGGTAGTTACCAGTAAAAGAATGATATAGATGTTATCGAGTCTAGCAAACAACAAAGTCGGTATTATGATGGATCCCAGAATAATGAGTCCGCCCATTGTTGGAGT
>JAIUMB010000079.1 GCA_022565745.1 Cryomorphaceae bacterium
ACATCGTTGCGTTCGTCTTCTTCTTTTTTGGCCAATAGTTCATAGTAAACTTTTCCACTACAGAAGAGGACGGTTTTGATGTTTTCGGGCTTATCCACTTGTGGGTCGTCGATGATTTCCTTGAACGTGCCTTTGGTGAAATCTTCAAGCGAAGATACACAGCGGGGGTGTCGAAGTAGGCTCTTTGGCGACATGACCACCAGTGGTTTACGGAACGGTCTGTGCATCTGGCGGCGAAGGGCGTGGAAGAAGTTTGCCGGCGAAGTGATGTTTACCACTTGCATGTTGTACTGCGCACAAAGTTGCAGGAATCGCTCCAATCTCGCGCTTGAGTGTTCAGCACCTTGGCCTTCATATCCGTGTGGTAATAGCAACACCAAACCACTTTGTACTTTCCATTTGTCTTCCGCTGCACTGATAAACTGGTCTATGGTGATTTGTGCACCGTTGACGAAGTCGCCAAACTGGGCTTCCCAAAGCGTTAATGCGTTAGGAGCCGCCAAACTGTATCCGTAGTCAAAGCCCATAACGGCATACTCGGAGAGCAGCGAGTTGTAAACCTCGAATTTCGCTTGCTTGTCGGAGATGTTGTTGAGTTGAATATATCGTTCCTCATCAACTTCGGAGCGCATAACCGCATGGCGGTGACTAAACGTTCCACGTTCACTGTCTTCTCCACTGAGGCGAATGTTGTTGCCATCGAGCAATAATGAGCCATAAGCCAATAGCTCGCCCATGCCCCAGTCGAGCGCGTCTTTTTCTTCGATCATTTTTTTGCGATCGTTGACCAGCTTTTCCACCTTGCGAATGAATTTTTTACCTTCTGGTAGAGACGTAAGGGCGTCAATGATGGGTTGAAGTTGCTTTTTCTCAACACCGGTTTCCGGACTTTCTTCGAAATCATCAGGCGTAGAATCACGAAAGTCTTCCCACTTGCGAATCATGAAGTTTTCGATGGTGTTCTTCTCGATTTTCTTCGACTCATCGTACTTCATTTCCAGCATTGATTTGAAGTCTTTTTCCAATTCCTTCACGTAGTCGTCGTCAATCACGCCTTCGTTGAGGAGCTTGTCGCGATAAATGTCGCGTGGATTGGGATGCTTGGAAATAATTTTATAGAGCTTGGGCTGGGTAAATCGAGGCTCATCGCCTTCGTTATGGCCGTATTTGCGATAGCAAAGGAGGTCGACAAAAACTTCACGATTGAAGGTTTGTCTGTATTTCACCGCAAACTGAAACGCGTGAACCACAGCCTCCGTGTCGTCTCCATTGACGTGAAGTACGGGTGCCATTATTACTTTAGCGACATCCGTACAGTAAGTAGATGATCGGCCGTCGATGTAGTTGGTTGTAAACCCAACCTGGTTATTAATAACGATGTGGAAGGTCCCGCCAACGCCGTAGCCACCAAGCGTTTCCATCTGGATGTGCTCGTATACAATGCCTTGTCCGGCAATGGCGGCATCACCGTGAATCAGAACGGGCATCACTTTTTTCGAATCTCCCTCGTGCTCTAAGTCGCGTTTTGCACGGGCTATACCACCCACAACCGGGTTAACCGCTTCGAGGTGTGATGGGTTGGGGGAGAGCGTCAGTTCAATTTTTTTATCGTCGTCCATCGACTTGATGGTCGAGTACCCCAAGTGGTATTTTACGTCGCCATCAAATTCGTCTTCTTGAAATGCTTTGCCTTCAAATTCAGAGAAAATATCGCGTTGGGTTTTTCCAAAGATGTTGGACAGTACATTGAGACGTCCACGGTGTGCCATACCCATTACTACTTGCTCAACGCCCATTTCTGAGGCGGTTTCAATGGCGATGCTCAATGCGGGAATCATGGATTCAGCACCTTCGATTGAGAAGCGTTTTTGACCGACGAATTTGGTGTTGAGGAAGGCCTCAAATCCTACCGCTTCGTTGAGCTTTTTAAGGATATATTTTTTTTGTTCCGAATTGTAATCCGGTTGATTGGCGTTGTAATGGATGTTTTTGAGCACCCACTTAAACGTTTCAGGCTTGCGAATGTGTTTAAATTCAATGCCGATGCTTTGACAGTAAGCAGTTTTAAGGTGGTCAATGATTTCACGCAGCGTTTTGGGGCCTTCCAGTCCAACTTCACGTGCCGCTTCAAAGGTTTCCTCGAGGTCGTTTTCCGACAAACCAAAATTTTCGATGTCTAAGGTCGGCGAGTATTTTCTTCGATCGCGAACCGGGTTGGTTTGGGTAAAAAGGTGACCACGAGAGCGGTATCCATTGATCAGTTCAATAACGCGAAACTCTCTTTCAATTTTTTCGGGCACTTCGGGTGGGATACACACGCCACCTTGGAAATCCAGCTGTTCGTCGCCATAAGATTCACGGGCAAAGTCGTATCCTTGAAAGAATGCACGCCAACTGGGCTCTAGGCTGTCGGGATACTTAAGGTATTTCTCGTACAGGTCGTCAATAAATGATGCGTGAACGCCGCCGAGAAAAGAAAATCGATCCATAATTTTGTCAGGACTTAATTTGGCCGTAAAATTACAACACGTGAATACATTAGCACGAACAATTAAAAACCTTAATGCATTTTAACAAAATGATACCAATTAGATATTTGATTCTTTTTTTTGTGGTGCTGCTGTCGTCTGAGATGAGTTATGCTCAATACGTTGAAGATGAAGACAGGCCAAAAACAACGTTAAACAACAAGACCTATAATGCATCTCAGAGTAAGCAGTCACCTTGGATGTTTGGGGGAAACTTCTTCGTGTCTTTTGGCAATATTAGAAGTTTTATGCTGACACCACGAGTGGGTTATTGGTTAAGCGACCATTTTTTGGTTGGTGGAAACTATACCTATATATACCACAGATTTACGGGTGGACCAGAAATGAATGTTCATGGTCCGGGCGTACACGCAATGTATGTTATACCCAACCCTTTGACCGATGTGTTGCCGGCTGATTTATTAATCAATGGAGAGTTTGATTATTTGTGGGCGCGTGAAGGTGATTTTAACTGGGAAGTCCCTCAGCTCATGTTGGGGCCTTCCGCTTTTTTTCGACAGGGGCGAGGAGGTTTTATGGTGGGTTTTCTTTATAATGTTTTATATGACCCAAATAGGTCTATATTTGCAAGTCCATGGCAATATCGCGTAGGGGTGTTATTTTAAATCCTGTTTCCGGTATTTATGGGTTGAATTATTAGAATTTTAATTAGTTAAATATCAAAACAAATGGAACGAATAGGCGTATTTTACGATGGTAATTATTTTCACCACGTAAGCAATTATTACTATTACACGCATGAGCGCCGAAGAAGACTAAGTGTTGCAGGTATTCACTCATTTATTAGGCACCAATTCGCATTGGAAACTGGACTCCCTTTTAATTTATGTCAAATTGTAGATGCACATTATTTTAGAGGAAGAAGTTCTGCTTACGAGGCCAGTCAGCGTGGAAGTCAATTATACTACGACCGATTGTTTGATGATATACTCACGCATGAAGGTGTAGTAACGCATTACTTGCCATTGCGCTTGATACACGGCAGAAAAGAGGAGAAAGGCGTGGATATGTCACTTTCGCTGGAAGCGTTTGAACTGTCATTACTCAAAAAATTCACTTCGGTTGTTCTCATTGCTTCCGATGGAGATTACTCATTTTTGGTCAGAAAACTCAATGCCCTAGGCGTAAAGGTCATGGTATTGGGGTGGGACTTTGAGTATGTCAATCATGAAGGGATTCGCAAACAAACAAGAACAGCACAAGATTTACTTGAGGCTGCATCGTATCCATTGTCCATGCACGAAATCATTGACGACGAAAACAATGAAGACGACCCAGTGGTCAACAACTTATTTGTGAGTACAGAGAATCGCTATAAACACGAAGATGATGATTATGATGATGACGATGCGTTTGAGGGCGAATACTCTGGGAGTGACGATGACGATGACTATGATGATGAGCATTATTCTGCCGAAGTAGGGGAAACATTAGAAAGTGAAATTCTTTCTTTGAAAGAAGGATTTGGATTCATTCGTTTTCCTAACAACAATTTGTTTTTTCACTATACCGACGTAGAAGACTGTGAGTTTGGTGACTTGCAGCCTGGGGAAAAGGTTTATTTTGTCTTGGCCGAAGGCGATAATGGTCAAAGTGTAGCAAAGAATGTAAGAAAGACTAAAGAGGCACATTGGAATTAATCTTCTAATGTTTTATGGTAATTAAGGAAGCCTTAGGGTCAGTGTTAAGCTGACGCTAAGGCTTTTTTTGTGTTGATTTATTGGCGTTCGATACCATTTTCACAGTATGCCATAGCTATGGTGATAAATGTCATATTATAAGATTGTGGTTGCATTTAGATTTGTAACATCAAATTTTAACACCTCAGACCATGAACCGTATTTTTATTCTCTTGCTTTTTGTCCTGTTTTCAATGGGTAATGCATTTTCCACCGGCTTTACAGAAAACACAGGTCAAATCAGTAGTGCTGAAGTGCTCTTCAGTAAATCAGAAGGTAGTTTTCAGTTGTTTTTGAGGCAAACCGGATTTACATATCAATTTGTCAGCGTACCCTCAGATAATGCCGAATGGTATAAAGAGACAATGCGACAAGGAGGATTGCCGACATTTGATTTAGATGTTTATACCCATCGGGTTGATGTCGACTTTTTAGATGCCAACCCCGCACCCAATATTGTGTCTGAAAAGGCATTGGATCGTCGTGTTTATCACAGTCGCTCTTCCGTGTCTCCTCTTAGAACATACGAGCAGGTCACGTACAAAGACCTCTATCCTGGTATTGATTTGGTTTTTTACGAAGACAATGGTCGTTTAAAGTACGACTTCATCGTTCATCCTGGTGCAGACCCCTCAAACATTGCCTTGTCAATTTCTCACCACGATGGTGTTGCCATTAACAAAGATGGGGCATTGGTGATTGAAACCAGTTTGGGACAGATAAAAGAGCAAACACCAATTAGTTTTCAAAATGATAAGCCAATAAAAACTGCCTTTGAGTTGGAGGGAGACGTGCTGAAGTTTTCTTTAGGTCGTTACCGCAAGCAGGAAACATTGCGGATAGACCCCAGTGTGATTTGGAGCACCTACGTAGGCGGTAATGTATTAGAAATACCTATTTATGCCACCCACGATTTTTATGGTAATTTGTATACCTCAGGAACAACTTTTTCTACTGATTTGGCAACCACAGGCGCTCATCAGACCACTCTAAGTGCTTCGTCAGATGCGTATTTGATAAAATATTCTGATGATGGTCAATTGATTTGGGCGACGTATTACGGAGGTAATGAAGCAACCACCGGAACCGGCTGCGCTGTAGATTCTTTTGGGAATGTGTATTTAACAGGAGAGACAAGAGCCACGTCAGGTATTGCCACAACAAGTGCGCATCAGACAACATTAGGCGGGGTGGGTATCGGACAAGGAGACGCTTTTTTGGTTAAGTTCGATAGTACAGGGGCTCGACTCTGGGCCACCTATTTTGGAGGTGCAGACGATGATGCGGCCACACATTGCGAAGTAGACCACCAAAATAATGTTTATATCACCGGAAGAACCAATTCATCAGGAACGTTTATTAGTGGTGGGCACCAAACAGGTCGAGGAGGTGATTTTGATGCTTTTCTGGCTAAATTTAATGAAAGTGGTGCACACCAGTGGTCAACGTATTACGGTGGAGGCTTATTGGATTACGGACACGGCATTGCTACCAACACTTTAGGTGATGTGTTTTTGAGTGGAACCACAGCCTCTACCGACAGTATTTCTACTTTAGGCGTTCATCAATACGCTCCATCTGGGGGAATAACCGATGCTTTTTTGGTGCGTTTTAATTCAAATGGATTGCGTATTTGGGGTACTTATTTTGGCGGGAATTCAGAGGAGATTGGGCTTCAATGTGCAGCTGACGACAGCGGAAGTGTTTATATGGTTGGAGGCACCTCGTCTGCTGATGATATATCAACAACCAATGCCCATCAAGAGATTCGGCATGGTCTTGCTTCCAATAATTTTGACGGATTTTTGGCAAAGTTCAACCCGCAGGGCGATCAAGTTTGGGGGACTTACTATGGAGGGGCATTTAATGATGAAATCATTGATGTTTTTGTAGCTCAAAGTGGTCAGATTTTCGTTGCGGGGTATACCAATTCGCCCAACAATCACCCCACCTTCTCCGTTGATGAAAACATAGCTACAGCAGGAAGTCATTTGACAACTTTTCAAGGGGGGATAGATGGTTTTATCGCTGAATTTTCACCTCAGGGTCAACGTCAGTGGGGCTCATATTTTGGTGGGGCAGAAACAGATTTTGCCGTTGTGTGTATGTCTAATGCATTGGGTGAGGTGTTTGTTGGTGGACAAACCAACTCGCCATTTGGTATTGCTTCTCCTAACGCGCAGCAAACATTATTAAGCGCAGTTTCCCAAGGATTTTTAGCCAAAATTGAAACATGTAATACCGTTTCACGCCCCAATATACAAAGCTGTGACCCGGTAAGTTCACCTTCAGGGGATAGCATATATGAGTTTAGTGGAACGTACTACGACACCTTGATTAATCGCTTTGGGTGTGATAGCATCATTGTAACGACGTTGGTCATCACAGAGGTAAATACAGGTGTCCGCGTGCGCGACATTTTTTTGGAAGCGGCGCAGTCACCTGGAACTAACGTAAGCTACGAATGGTTGGATTGTGAGAACAACTTTGCTCCCATTGGAAGTGTTGATACCAGAAGATTTTTCCCTGGTGGGGACGGTAACTTTGCGGTAGCTGTAACCGTAGATGGATGTACAGACACATCAGCCTGTGTTTCTTTTAGGTATATCGGCACAGAGTCGTTTACCGAAGAGGCACGTTTTAAAGTCTACCCCAATCCAAGCAATGGGATGATTACCATGGAAACAGCAGCAAATGGTTATTTCACTATTGTAGATATGATGGGGCAAGAAATTAAGCGTGAGAACTTGAATCAATCGCCAATGACTATTAATCTTAAGACGCTCAGTGCCGGTATGTACGTTGTTACATTCGTCAATAATGAATCGGGCGAAAGGATTCAAACCCGCCTATTGATTCAATAGTCAATATCGAGTACGTGTAATTGCCATTGGCTTTTGCCGTTCCATACATTTTCATCTAAATGATAAGCCAAATGGAGGCGCTCAGCTGTTTTGAGTGCCTCCAATTTTTCACCCCAACCAAAGGCAATACCCATTCTGCTCTCCCCAGTTTCTGGGTCGATGACTTCTATTTTTAAATGACTGTTATCACTGCCTACACAACGGGTTCCATCACCTAAAATTAAATGCCGAGTCACAAAAATTGGTTTCATGTTTTGTGGGCCAAAGGGTTGCATTCTCGTTAATGTATTGGTCAACGTATCATCAATCAGAGAAAAAGGTAGAATGGCATCGATATTTAATTGAGGTATTTTTTGTTCTGGGGTTATAAGCGCACACACGACCGATTCAAAACGTTCGGCAAAATCCTGAATGTTTTCTGCTTTGACCGTCATTCCGGCAGCGTACATATGACCTCCAAATTGAATCAGTTCGTTTTCACACTTTTCCAAAGCCTGATACAAATCAAAACCTTCAACGGAACGGGCTGAACCGGCATAAACGCCATTGCTTTTAGTGAGCACAATGGTGGGTCTGTAAAAGCGTTCAACCAATCGAGAAGCGACTATGCCAATGACGCCTTTGTGCCAATCTTCGCTATAAACTACGGTGGAGGCCGCATCCGGATTTAGTCGGCTGGCAATGATGTCAATCGCTTCCTTGGTGATGTGCTGGTCGGTTGATCGTCTTTGTAGGTTGAGGGCATCCAATTCCCGTGCAAGCTTTTCAGCAGTTTTTAAATTTTTGGTTGACAAGAGTTCTACAGCTTCACTTCCGTGAGCCATTCGACCAGCGGCATTAATTCTTGGTGCAATGGTAAAGACCACATCATCTATGGTGCGAATTTGCCGTTTAGCAATTTTGGTCAACGCCGCAATCCCCATGCATGGATTTAATTTAATGCGTTGCATGCCGTAATGGGCAAGGATTCTATTTTCCCCAACAATGGGAACGATATCAGCACCAATACTAAGAGCCAAGAGGTCTAAATGCTCAAGCACCTCATCAATGGCAATGGCATTTTTTTTAGCGTAAGCGCAGAGCAGCTTAAAGCCAACGCCACAGCCCGATAGTTCTTTAAATGGATAATTACAGTCACTGCGTTTTGGATCCAATACGGCGATGGCTGGTGGAAGTGTTTCTCCAGGGGTGTGATGATCACAAATGATAATATCAAGCCCTTTGTTTTGTGCATATTCTACAAGTGAAACGGATTTTATTCCACAGTCAAGGGTTATCATCAATGAACATCCTTTGCTGATGGCCCAATCGATACCATCTTTTGACAAGCCATAACCTTCTTTGTATCGATCGGGTATATAGGTAAAAAAGTGCGCGTATCGCGAAGAAAAAAAAGATTTCATTAGAGCAACAGAGGTGGTTCCATCGACGTCATAGTCGCCAAAAAACACGATATGCTCATTGTTTTGAATGGCGAGGGACAAGCGGTTGACAGCGGTGGCCATGTCTTTCATATCGAATGGATCGTGCAAGTTTTGGAAGCTCGGCTTAAAGAATGTTTTTAAGGCGTCTTTGCTATGCAGTTGTCGACGATGCATGAGCATGGCTATGACTTCATTTGTTTGCCAATCTTTAGCCAGATCACGCGCAGTAATCGCATCATTTTGTTTTGGGTAGTTCCAGCGATATGAAGAAGTTTTACTCATGCAGCAAAAGTAAGAAAAATCACATAAAAACAAAAAAATATTTTTTTATTGATGAAAGCATGTTTGAAATGTTCTAATTTCGCAGCATGGATGAGGTAGTTAGGCATCATACAGACTGGATTTTTGTTGCCGGTATCACAATGGGTTCGATACTTGTGTATGTTCGATGGGTATATCCAAAGCGATTTGCACAGTTGTCATCACTGCGCAGACAGATGGTCATGCCCTTAGATCCGTCATATGAAAAGAGTAAAACGGGCGTGTTAGAGTTGTTGCTTACCGTCAATTACGTCATGTGTTTATCTTTTTTATTACTCAAAGCATATCACCACTTAAAAGGTGTTCCTCCACAAGCTGCCGATCTGTATTTGTTTTTGCAACTATTGTTGGCGGTAGGGCTTTACTTGGTACTGCGTAATTTGATGATTCGCATCACTGCCCAGCTTTTTCAAGTGTTAAAATTTTCTGATTGGTGGTTAGAACACCTTCATTATTATAGAATTGGGGTGGGTATTTGGATGCCAATGATGCTTGTTATTGCTTTTTTTGCAGGGTTTTTATCGACGTCTATCGTAGTGTTGGCGCTGATTTATCAAGTTGTTTTTCTTTTTAGGATGATGTGGACGTCAGGAAAAGTTTTGGTTACTCAAGGGGGTATAGGAGTAATGCGAATAATTTTGTACCTTTGCGCTTTGGAAATAGCACCATTATTATGGCTGCTCTTCTGGATATTTGGTTGATATATAACCACATTAAAAACATTCGCTTTGAAGGTAAAAACCATTTTGGTATCTCAGCCTGAGCCGTCGTCTGATGTTAAGACACCTTACGATGAGCTGGCCACCAAGCAAAAGTTAAAAATTGATTTTCGCCCTTTTATTCACGTTGAAGGGGTAGATGCAACAGAATTCAGAAAGGAAAAGATTCACCTTTCTGATTTTTCGGCCATTATTTTCACCAGTAGAAACGCCATCGATCACTTTTTCCGCATGTGTGAAGAGACGCGTTATGAAGTCCCTGTTGACCTCAAATACTTTTGTGTATCAGAGGCGATAGCCTTCTATTTACAGAAGTATGTGGTGTACAGAAAAAGAAAGATTTACTACGGTAAACTTACATTTCCTGATTTGGTGCCTATTTTGAAAAAGCACAAGAATGAGCGTTTTCTTTTGCCTACGAGTGACATATTAAAGCCTGATGTGCCTCGATTACTTGACAGCATCAAAATTGACTACACCCGCGCTGTACTTTACCGTACGGTGTGTAGTGATTTAAGTGATTTAGAGGACGTGAAGTACGACGTGTTGGTGTTTTTCTCGCCATTTGGTATTAAGTCGTTATTTGAGAATTTTCCAGAATTTGTGCAGGGGGAAACCCGTATAGCTGGATTTGGACCTACAACGCAAAAGGCCATTACAGATGCGGGTTTGCGCTTGGATATTCCTGCGCCAACCAAAGAGGCCCCGTCCATGACAATGGCTTTGGATGCCTACATCAAAGAGGCCAATAAAAGATAATTTGCCTACATGGTAAATAATATTTGCAGTGTTACAAACATTGCGTATATTTGCACCACTGAAATCGCGGGGTAGAGCAGTTGGTAGCTCGTCGGGCTCATAACCCGGAGGTCGTCAGTTCGAGTCTGGCCCCCGCTACAAGCAAACCCCTCAAAACGCACAGCGTTTTGAGGGGTTTTTTCATTCCCGTAAATCCACCAAGCTCTGCTTGAGGGGATTTACGGGAATGAAAAAACCGCGAATCCGACGATAGGAGGATTTGCAGGTTTGCTTGGGTAAAGCATCCTTTTTCCAGTCCACCGACGC
>JAIUMB010000080.1 GCA_022565745.1 Cryomorphaceae bacterium
TCGAGTCTTGTAGCCATTCTTGTAGTTGGTATGTTTGTAGGTTGTTTTGTCCTTGTTCTATTGTTATGATGGTGTCTAGGGGGTAGTGTCCTAGTGTTGTTGGGTTTCCTAGGCTGTCTTTTGGGTTGTTTATGTTTACTGTTAGTTGGTATTCTGCTGGTGTTGTTTGAATGCGCTTGGTGGAGATTGCGGGATCTGCCGGTTGCGGACCGTAAACGGGGCCGTCTTGCACTATAATTTTTTTGCTTTCTATCACCTTTCCGTGGGCATCGCTAATGCGCACTACATACACCCCTGCCGGGTGGGACTGCATATTAAAATAAGCGTAATTGGTACGGAGAATTTGTTGTTCAACCAATGCCCCTGTCCTGTCTATAAGCGCAAGGGTAAGCGGCCCACGAGATTGATAGTGCATGGGCACATAAACGTTGAGTTCATTTCCGGGCACCGGATGCACCCGTATGTCGGATTTTTCAAAGGTCGTAATGCCTATTCGGTAATTCAAACGGGTAATAACATCGTAATCAAAGCCGCCGAGGGAATCAGTGGTAAATGAATACACCACATTGGCCAGACTGTCCTGCATTTGTATGGGCGTCATCACTGCCTGTCTATCTGTTACAGGGTTTAGTCGGCTGTCAACCACTTCTATGCGTCCCTGTCCATAACTGGTATCGGGTTGTGCCGCGCTAAAAATCGGCACCATCATCTGTATCGAAATTAGTAATAATTTAAACCAAAAAATTTGCGCACAAAAGAGAATCTTTCGGGTAATTATTGATGCCATATTGATGCGTTTTTTATCTCAAAAATCTAAACGAACGCACAAATGTAACAAAAAAATTTAAAAACGTCGCGGTGGGGGTTTTGAAAACACCGTTTTGCTATAATCATCAACACCCCTGCGGGGTTGTGGTGGATCGTGAACGTTGTTGTGTTATAATCATCAACACCCCTACGGTTTTTTAATTCACCACAACCATAAATACTTTTCGGGCATTGCTTCGGATTACTTCCAGCATATAGGTGCCAGCGGCGAAATGGCTTAAATCATACATCCATTCGCGGTGATCTTGTTGTACACTCAAATGCAATACGCTGCCTCGCATGTCCATTAATCGTAAGGTCGCGCCTATTAGGGCATCGCCTTGAAGGGTGATTTGCCCCCTGGTCGGATTGGGGTATAGTTGCAAATGGTCTAAATTGCCCACCCATACGCCTATGGTACTCACAACGTAACAATCAGAAGTGTCCGAGCAGGACCCATCGGTGAGGATAACGGCGTACGAGCCGTTGCGGGTGGCCGTAAAACTCTGCGCGGTTTGGTTGCGGAGGATGCTGTCGCCCGTGCAATCGTACCACTGGTAAACTACACCAACTGCCTGAGCTATGAGGGTCGGGTCGTTGTTGGTCACGCCCAAGTCGATGGTCTGTATGCTGAGCTGTAGGACCACAATACTGTCGCAGCCGTTGGTGCCTATAAGTGTGTCGGTATATGTACCGGATTGCGTCAGCAGGATACCATTGAAGTTATAATCCCCACAAGCGTTTACAGTGATGTTGGAAACTGTTGGCTGCTCAATGGTCAATGATAGGTTTACGATGCTGTCACAACCATTGGCCGCCGTTAGGGTGTCGATGTAGTTACCAGTTTGGGTCAGTAGGATCCCGTTAAAGTTATAGTCCTCGCACGAACTTACAGTAAGGTTTGAATTCACCGGCTGCAAAATAGTCAGCGATAATTGGACGATGCTGTCGCAACCGTTGGCGGCCATCAGGGTGTCGGTGTAGGTGCCCGATTGGGTGAGTAACTGTCCATTGAAGTTGTAATTTGCACAAGCAGTGACGGTGGTGCTGGCGGAGGTCGCTTGCAAAATGCTGAGCTGTAAGGTGACGATGGAATCGCAGCCGTGAATGGTGCTGAGGGTATCGAAATAGACTCCCGATTGGGTCAATACTTGTCCGTTAAAATCGTAGGATTCACAGGCGGAAACACTGAGATTGGAACTGTCAGACTGCCAAATACTGAGATCCAGAACGACGGTGCTGTCGCAATTTTGACTGGAAATGAAACTGTGACTATAAAATCCGGAGGCGGAATAGACTTGATTGTTGTATTCGTATGACGCACAGGCGGAAACGACCAAAGTATCGTGAAAATTTTGCACGATGGACACATTGAGTTCTACAAAACTGTCGCAGGCGGTTACCGAGGGATATTGCAGGAGGTAGGTGCCCGGTGTAGAATATGTGATGCCGTCGAAGGTTAAACTGCCGCAGCCGGACAAAAACAACTGCGTGGTGTCGGGTACTTGCACATCCAATTGCAGGGAAATGATGGAATCACAGCCATTGTTGGCCATGAGGGTATCGCGATATACACCCGTTTGGGTGAGGATTTGCCCCCGGAATACAAAGGTGTCTCCCAAACATATAGCAGCTTGACTTTGAGAGGTAAAGCTTGTCACCATGCTTAGATTGAGTTCAACGATGCTATCGCAGAAATTGGGACTGGCGAAACTGGCGTAATACACCCCGGGGGCAAACAAAGTGTCTTGATCAAACAGATAGCCCGAGTTTTGGCAGGCCGTTACCTGAATGTGAAAGGTATCGGTTGGCAAAAAGGCTACGTCCACGATGAGGGTGGAATCGCAACCGAGGGATGATGTGGTGTTGAGGCTGTATGTTCCCGGTTCGGTAATGATTTGTTGCCCCAGCATAAAACTATCGCCTACACACAGGGTTTCCGAATTGTAATACGTAAAATTGGCCTCAATAGGTCCGAGGTCAACGATGGGTTGTCCTGTGCCGGTGGCGAGGAAGCGGTTATTGCCCACTTTGTCTGTGGTAATGGTATCGGGAACGCTGAGATTGTTTCCGGCATCGATGGCGGCGGAACCGCAGAGCAAACTCCAATCGACCTGCTGTAGCTCAGTAGAATCTGTTGCGTTGGTAGGTTGGCCAACAAACGAGGTGGGTTTGTTAAATCGGATGTAGTTTAGGGTGGATTGTCCGTTGTTGTTGGTGTCTAATGCAATGATTAGGCTGTCTGCGGCATTGCCTGTGTAACCACCTTGAATGGCGGTAGTATCTATGCTCAATGCGGTTCCTGAACTGGATGTTGCAACTTGGGTGCTGTTGCCCCATACAATGCTGTTGCGAACATTGCCTCTGAAATTTAAAAACACTCCTCCGCCGTTTCGATTGGAGGAATTCCGACTGATATTTGTGTTGATGGCACGGCCTCCAAAGTTGAAGTGAATGCCACCTCCATCCAGTCCGGCGTGGTTGTTATATACGTTGCAGTTGATGACTTCACCGCCTTGGGTATTGCTTAGATTGAGGTAAATGCCACCGCCGTTACTGTTTGAACTGTTGTTGTAAATCCGGCTATTGATGATTGGACCGCCATTGGACCTCGTGGATGCACCTCCTCCATTACTGGCCGAATTGCCGTAAATATCACAATCCAACACCATCCCGCCGTTTTGTATAAGCACGCCACCACCGGCGTTACTGTTGTTGTATCTCAGGATAGAATGCTGAACTACGGCATTACCTTCTACGTAAACCCCGCCCCCCAAAGGCGATTGGGTGTTTTGAATGATGGAGTGTTCCAACACCGATGTGCCTTCGAGAAAGGCGCCGCCACCATTGGGCGACGATCCTCCGTTGATGACACTGTTGCGAATTTGGCCGTTGTCCCAACCGTATATCGCGCCACCTCTCGCTGAGGCTGTGTTGTTGTTGAGGGTACAGGAATCGACTACTCCATTTAGGCCCACCCAAACGGCACCGCCACGGGTTGCGCTGTTGTTGGAAAAGGTGCAGTGTACCGCACGGTTATTAACGATGCGCATGGCGCCACCTGTTCCTTGTTGGGTGGTATTTTGCCCTGTAAAATCAGGTGCGTGATTGTTGGTGAAGACGCAATATTGATACAATATTTCGGTGGCCGTATGAAAATTATGCACCGCACCGCCAAGTACTGCAGTATTGTTATTAAAGGTACTGTACTGAACCACCGCCGTATCCACTGTTCCGTCAAATGCTATGGCGCCTCCCCAGCCGTAATTGTTCAGACGATTGCCCTCAAAGGTACAGCTGTCTATCAATGTATTGTTGAACTCGATTTGTAGCGCCCCTCCACCTGTACCGCTGCTGTTGTTTTCAAAATAACAATGACGAACGGTGGAGTTCCTAATTAGTGCTGCACCTCCGTAGTTGTTGGCGCGGTTCTCAATAAATGAACAGTATTCTATGGTCGCTTGATTAGCAAATAGACCACCACCTTTAAATGCGCCGTAATTTTTATAAATCACCGAATTTCTTAGTACCCCGCCGGGTCTCATAACCACTCCGGCGCCTTCTGCACTAAAGCCAATGCCCTGCGCATCGCGAATCACAAATCCGTCGATTAAGGCGTAGCCGGGTGTGTTTTGAATGATGACATTATAGGCGTTGTCGGTTGAGTCGCCCACCACGCCAATATCAGCGCTGAGTACTGTTTGGTTGGTTTCGTTTAGCTTGTAGGAAACCCGCTGTGCGGTATCGGTTTCGTTGCCTACAAACCCCCCAATAAGCTCGACACCCGTTCGGAGAAAAAAGTTTTGGTGACGCAAATTGCCGCGTTTGTAAATGCCTTTAGCTACCCATACTTGTCCGCCTCCGTTGGTGGCGATGTTGTCGATGGCAGACTGCAGCTGTGATGCGCTATGCGCTGTTGCCCAGCTGTTGCCACTCTGTGACCCACTGCCAGATTCTGTGACGTATTTGCGGTAATACAGACGAATTTTTACAACGCTGTCACAACCCGTAGAAGCGGTTAAGGTGTGAAAATACGTGCCCGGTGCATTGAGATTGGTGCCAAAGAAGTTATAAGTCGTTCCCATACTGAAAAAGTCGTTACCCAGATCAGTGGTATCCCCGCCTTGTTCGATAAGCATTAAGCGAATAACCGAACTGTCGGTTTGAATAAAGAAATAGTCTCCAGGTGTGGTTAAAGTATTCCCTTGAAAAGAAAAACTTGTTCCACTGCAAAACGCTGCATTGACAATGCTGTCCACTTCAAGAAAAGAGATGTTTTGTTGAATGACGGAATCACAGCCCTGACTGCTCGGAGTAATGTGTATGTATAAACCGGAACTATCTACTGGCGTTTGGAAAAACACTGCGCCTTGTCCTTCAAAAATGGTGGTGTCAGCCAATGTCACTGTATCGATGGGGGCAACGGAAAGATTGATTTCAATGATGCTGTCGCAATCGCCGGTGCTGGGTGCGGTAAGGTAATGTTTTCCGGGTGTAGAAAAGACTTGTCCGCGATAGGTAAACTCATCGTCTTCACAAATCTGGGCATTTACAAATCCAGAATCCGTAGGAAGGGCAATGACCGTAAGTTGTAGGATGGAGTCGCAGCTACCGATGCCGCTAACAGTGTCGGAGTAAACGCCCGGAGCATTGATGATCTGGTTGCCGAGAAGTACAGTATCGCCCGGACAAATGGTGACAATGGTTTGCAGTTGTTTACTGTGTTCAAATGCACCAAGGTCGGGCAGGGTGTCGCCATTTTCGTTGCCATCTGTAAAGCGGTTATTGCCGAGAAAGTCAGTGGTGATATAAGCTGGAATATGACTGGTGGCACCCATATCGATGAGTGCGGATTCGCAGGTGATGTTCCAGTCAAAATCAAGTAGTATTTCGGGATTTGTTGGATTGTTGCCAATTACCGAAGAAGGATTTACAAAGTGAGGATAAAGCGTTCCCGGATCATTGCCGCTGTTTTGATTGGAGAGGGTAATGATGCCAGGGCCTTGACCGCCGGCGGGCACACTAAACCCAGACTGTATGGCTGTATTTTCTACAGCTACATTGCTGCCAAGATAGCGAAACTGGTTATTATTGCCCCAGATGACACAATTTTGCACCACTCCGGTATTACCCGAACGATACACCCCGCCTCCATTGGTGCCACCGGATTGATTGCGCACGATGGTGCTATTGATGATGTTGCCCGCAGTAATGTGAAAACCGCCTCCGGTTATGGTAGCCCGGTTATTGGCCGCGATGCAATTGACGATAGCTCCTTGATTATGGATATAGGCAGCACCTCCACGTTGGGCTAGATTCCCAATGAATCGACTGTTATAAACTTGTCCGCCACCACGTAAGTGCGCACCACCGCCTTCAGAGGGAGTACTGTTTTTAAAAAACAGACAATGGTTTGCGATTGGTTCCACATTGGAAGATAGGTTGAAGTGAATAAAATAAATGCCCCCGGCATACCCATCTGCTTGATTTTCTTTGATAATACAATGGTGCAATTCGTTATTGCTGCGGACAAAACCGGCGCCACCGTTGGTTTGAGCGTAGTTGTTTTTTATTACACATTTGAAAAGAATCGTCTTTCCACTTAGGTGCATCCCTCCCCCACTTCGATCGTTATTGACGCTGCCGGTGGCCATGCCATCGCGAATGGTCAACCCATCTAAACGGGTATTTTCTGCGGCGGCGTAAGCCCAAATTACGTGATACGAATTATCCGTAGAATCGCCGGGAATGCCGATGTCGCCGCTGAGAATGGTTTCGTTTGTACCGCCTTCGCCAAAGTCAGACCGCTGTGCCGTATCCGTTTCGTTTCCGGAAAACCCACCGAAAACATGCACATCGGCGCGCAGGGTAAACGCTCGGCGACGCACATCAGCACTGTTGTCGTAGGTTTGGGTTGGTAGATACGTTCCGGCGGCAATCCATACCTCCCCGCCACTGGTGAGGCCGTCTATGGCGGATTGTATTTGATTTCCCGGAAGGGCATTGGACCACGATGAGCCGTCTGTTTGCCCATTGCCGTTAGGGGTAACGTACATTCTGTTCTGTGCTGAAAGTTGGTGTGTTAAAAGGCTCAGAACTATGAGCAAGAGTGATATCTTGTACGTCATTAATAGAGTTGTGAAGAAGTGTTAACGGAGTGCAAAGATAGTTGTGATATTGCAGTTGTCCAACAAGAAGGCTCGGTTCTTTATTTTAGACTTTTCTTACAGTCGCTATTTTCCCATCGCTTATACATGGGTTGTAACTATGCCATTATTGACTTTGACGTGAGGGTAAATGGAAATGCTGTGCGTTGCATTAAGGATTGAATTTATCAAATGTAAAATTTTAATCCACCACCTTTCCTGAACTTTGCAGTTCAAAATATATCAATGAATACAGAGAACATCACCCTTGGGTTAAGAGAGAACTGGAAGCAGTTTACACTATTGGTCATCGTAAATGCATTCGTCGGTGGAATGATCGGCATGGAGCGGACCATTATTCCGCAATTTGCCGAATTGGAATTTGGTGTGGCGTCTAAAACCGCCATACTTTCCTTTATTACGGCCTTTGGTATAACCAAGGCCATTGCCAATTACTATACGGGAAGACTGGCCAATCGATTTGGTCGTAAAAACCTGTTGTTATTCGGTTGGTTGATTGCCATACCGGTGCCGTTTATGCTGATGTATGCCCCCAGCTGGAACTTTGTGATATTTGCCAATGTGCTTTTGGGCGTGAGTCAGGGGTTCACCTGGAGCAGTACGGTGGTGATGAAAATAGATCTCGTGGGCGAGAAAGACCGTGGGTTGGCCATGGGTTTAAATGAGTTTGCCGGCTATTTTGCCGTAGGCGTGGTTGCCTTCTTTACCGGATTGATCGCCAATAGCTACGGCATTACCCCATATCCTTTTTATATCGGTATTTTTATATCCATTGCAGGTTTTGTAATGACCATGCTTTGGGTAAAAGACACCAATGTGTTTGTGCAAAAAGAAAGCGCTACGAACAACACCGTTGAGCTCAAAAACGTTTTTTTAGAAACGACCTTTAAAAATAAAACCCTGAGTTCGGTTACTCAGGCCGGTCTAATCAACAACCTCAACGACGGTATGATTTGGGGATTGCTTCCCATCGTTTTGTTTGCACTGAACTTCGACAACGCTAACATAGGTGTTATCACGGCCATTTACCCAACAGTATGGGGGGTAGGGCAGCTCTTTACGGGAAAGATGTCTGACCATTACTCAAAAAAGGCCATGCTGTTTTGGGGTATGATGCTTCAGGGTTTGGCCATTTTTCTCATTCCCTTTAGTAGTGACTTCTATGTGTTGGCGACTATATCGGCCATTTTGGGATTAGGGACGGCGTTGGTGTATCCGACCTTCCTCTCAACCATTGCCCAAGCCACCAGTCCAAAACAGCGCGCAGAGAGCATTGGCACGTTTCGGTTGTGGCGTGATTTGGGGTACGCTTTTGGTGCCGTGATTTCCGGCATTACGGCAGATGTTTTTGGTGTGGATTACGCCATTTTTCTCATAGGCGGTTTGACCATTGTTTCGTCACTCATCATCAAATTTCGCATGCCGGAGCAAATTGTGTTTACAAAGGAAGAGAGGGTATGAGTTAATGTGATGAAATCTTTTTTCTTATTGGAAATTAATGTATTATAAATCAACTCAAACTAGAATTTTATATCTTTTACATGTCGTAGTTTTGATGCAAAACCAGTTCGTGTTGAACAAAACGCATTAACCATTTGAAAATCATATCATTTTTCGAGAGTATTCACACGTTGTCAGAACAGGCCAGAGAAGCACTGCTGGATATCATGCAAACAAAGCGATACGCCAAGAACGACATCATTCAAGATATTGGCAGTAGTTGTAAAACCGTATTTTTTGTAAAGACAGGTTGTGCGCGCATTTTCTATTATAAAGACGGCAATGACATTACCGAACATTTTGCCTTTGAAAACTAACTCATTGTTCGCGCCGAGAGTTTGTTTACAGGCAAACCAACCTCTAAGGGGATTCAGGCCATAGACGAAACAATCATCATAAGCATTGATTCCGATTCATTGTTTAGGCTCTACGATGCGCATAGAGATATCGAACGATTGTTTCGCCTTCTCTTTGAAAAGGAATACGTCAACACAGTAAAACGAATCGAAAGCCTGCAATTCAAATCTGCCAGTGAAAGGTATTTGGAGCTCTTGGAAACCACCGATTACGTCCAAAAAATCCCTTTAAAATACATCGCCACCTACCTTGGAATTACCCAGGTTTCCCTCAGCAGAATACGGGCGGGTATTCGGTGAGGGTATGTTGCGCTTTTTTTGTCGCTTGTTGAAGGTTGTTTTTTTTAAGCCAATTATGAACAACATCATTTAGTTCATTAGCAATGGTTTTGTGTTGAGATGTGTTTCTGCTGTATATAGAATTGAACAAATTGATAAAAGTAACTTAGCTTTGTTGCAACTCGAAAGGTACAAATACAGTTGATTCGTGTTAGAAAAAAATAAAACTATGAACGCGTTTAATGTCGATGACTATATTGTAAACGACCCAATTAAATTGAGTGACTTCCCAACGGTGGTGGAAACCGGTATGACTAAAAAGGAAAAGAAACGAGCGCTTAAGTCGTATGGTAAAAAGCTGGCGAAAATGCAAAACACCATGTATGCACACAGTCGTTATGGGGTGCTCATCTGCTTGCAAGGGATGGATACAGCTGGTAAAGACAGTCTGATCAGAGAGGTGTTCAGTAAGTTTAACCCGCGTGGCGTTGTCGTTCACAGTTTTAAATCACCGTCACAAAAGGAGCTTCAACACGATTACCTTTGGCGACATTACCAAGCGTTACCCGAACGAGGTAAATATTCGGTTTTCAACCGGAGTCATTACGAAAATATTCTCGTTACACGCGTGAACCCCGAACTATTGCTTTCTGAAAATCTTCCCGATATTCAATCCATAGACGATGTAACCGATCGCTTTTGGGAACAGAGATTTAAACAAATCGTCCATTTTGAAGAGCACATAGCGCAAAACGGAATCATTGTATTTAAGTTTTTCCTGCACCTAAGCAAGGAAGAACAGCGGAATCGATTGTTGAGAAGACTTGAGAGAAAAGACAAAATATGGAAATTTGCCCTTAGTGATTTAAGCGAGAGAAAGCGTTGGGACGAATATATGGACAATTATGAAGATGCAATCAATAAAACCTCTCGACCACATGCTCCATGGTTCATTATACCCGCCGACGACAAAGAGTTCGCCAGATTCCTCGTTGGAAAAATCCTCTGTGAAGAGATGTCTAAATACACCGATATTACCGAACCCGAACCGGATGAACACATCCTTAAAAATATTGATGTTTACAAGGATAAATTGTCAAACATGAATTCCTAAGTATTTGCGTGTATGTAAACTACTTGAGTGAGATTAAACCTATTGAAAATCATGGATCACTATGTTGTTTTTGGGGTACTAACTTTAGCATTGGTGCTTTTTGCTTTGGGGAGTGTCTTGCCCCCACAATTATTCGGATGAATTTATATTCACTAATCATTTATAAATTTGTCCGCTATGAGCAAGAAAAGAACCTTTACCAAAGAAGAAAAACTCAATATTCTGCGTGAAGCCTCAGAA
>JAIUMB010000081.1 GCA_022565745.1 Cryomorphaceae bacterium
AAATCAAGCGTTGTGCTTCTATCAAAATTTCTGCTTTGTTGACAGTTAAGTGCTTCGAAATCGCCACCTTCAGCTATGCGCAAAACGCTGCAGCAAATGCTAAAACAGAACTCGCTGAAAAATTGTACATTTGTAAAATAATAAGATTCAAAGATGAAAATTTCAGAGAATAAAATAGAACAAATAAAACAACTTTGCAAAGAATTGAGAGTTAAGAGTTTTTCGGTTTTTGGCTCTGTATTAACTGACGATTTTTCTTCAGATTCTGACATTGACTTTGTGGTTGACTTTGACGAAAATGACCCTATTAAATATACCGATTTATATTTCCAACTAAAAGATAAATTGGAGAAAATTTTAGAACGACAAATTGACTTAATAGAAGAACGAGGAATAAAAAATTCATATTTTAGAAAGGAAGTTGATGAGTCAAAGGTGGTAATTTATGGATAATAAAGTAAACGCCTGGCTTGAAGACATCTTAAGGTCGATTGAGGAGATTTTTGAATTTTTGCCTGAAAAGAAAGACTTTTTTGAGTTTCAGAAGGACTTAAAAACCAAGAAAGCAGTTGAACGAAATATTGAGATTATTGGAGAGACTGTAAAAATAGGATAACAAACTACAAAAAAACTGAAATTGAAATTCAGAACGCAAGACAGATAATTGGAACGAGAAACAGAATTGCTCACGAATATGATAATATTTCAGACGAAGTAATTTGGACAATAATTATAAGAGAACTCCCGAAATTGAAAGAAGAAATAATAAAGCACAGAGAATGAAGCACTCGTCATAATCTTGTAGACGGCCCAACCAGCAAATGCCAGTCAGTAAAGCCTCTTACACCAAGCGCAGCAACCTAAGGAGCACCTATAAAACAAACAATAACCACGAGTACACCACCGCACCCCGACAGGAAGTCGGGACAGCCAGTACGGGTCGCCCCAAACCACCTTGCAGCTTGCTAATGGTTATGAACGAGTTGTCTATTTTTTTGAGTTCATGATTGCTGCGCAATTCGGAGCGTTACTCCCGCGCATAAGGGACTTTTTTCGCAAGTTGTTAATATTCAATGGTGCTCAAGATGGCTCCGCCGTTCACCCTCTGAAAAAAAACCACCGCTTTGCTTCTGCATCTAAGATTTTATTTGCATTTTATCAATTTATCTGAGAGCTTCACAAAGCGTGTGCGCTCGCTCATGCGGGGCACAGGGCCTTTAAATCAAGTGGGTTTAACCTTGAAGACACACACGTGACCGAACAAGATAGGTTAGCTAAACCAATCATGTTGACAATGCTTGCATTTGTTTGGTGCTACAAAATTGGAGATTACATTGACCAATATGTTAAGCCCATTGTCGTAAAAAAGCATGGACGCAGAGCTAAAAGCATTTTTAGGCTAGGGCTTGACATAATTTCAAGATATTTATTATCAGGAGTTAACTGGTGCAATTTGAACTTTTTTAAATTTTTGTCTTGTACTTAGATCAAATTGTTTAAAGTCTCACCTCTTTTTACCAACCCCCATCGCGTAAATAGGTCATATAAGGCTTGGGGGTAAATCACCCTATCGGCATTTAAATAATGTTGCTTTAGAGCGACTTATGGCGTTTTCCGCTATAAATCCTCGGCTAAAAATAAATATAAAATATCCAACACCAAACCAAACTTTTCATTACATTTGTTTAATACCAAACACGTTAACCAAAGTGCCATGTTGGTTTTGCGAAGGTAGGTTTATCATGCCATATTCTATGAATTAATACTTACAAACCAATGGGCCATATTTTTAGACTTATTTGCGTGTTGGGCTGTCTTATGTTGCTAAACACGCTTCAGGCACAAGGCATTGACCAATTTAACGACACCACCAAAGTCTACCGCGTTGAACTCAATGATGGTTCGGTTTTTTTTGGAACCATTATCGCGCGAGATACCGAAAAACTGGT
This sequence comes from Cryomorphaceae bacterium, assembly GCA_022565745.1. GTDB lineage: Bacteria > Bacteroidota > Bacteroidia > Flavobacteriales > Schleiferiaceae > CSBr16-58. The sequence goes on from JAIUMB010000081.1 coordinate 1,950, forward strand.
GTTAAAAACCAAAGTCATGCCGCGGGTAGAACTCAGCCACCGCGACATAAAACGCATGACGGAAGTGAAGACCACGGAATACAAAAAGGGAAAGTATTGGTTTGCTAACCCCCACACATCAAGGTATTTGTACAGCCCATCGGGATTCAACCTCAAAAAAGGCGAGGGCTACTACCAAAACACCAATCTGATATTGAATTCATTTAATGTGGGGGTTACTGATAACATAACCGTTGGCGGAGGAATAGAACTGATATCCACTTTTGTTACCCTTGCATTCGGCGAGTTTCAACCCATATTTTTCCTCACCACAAAAGCAAGCGTAAAAATTGAGGACAACCTACACATTGGTGGCGGCGCACTGTATGTAAATATGCCCTTTTACGAATACAACCAAACCTCAAGAACAGGCTCAGGAATCGCTTATGGCATCGCCACGTACGGCAACCCCGACCACAACATCACCGCAGGTTTGGGCTGGGGATTCGTGCAAAGTGAATTTAGCGAAAGCCCCATCATTACTATTTCTGGAACCTCTAGGTTTTCCGAAAGATTTGCCTTCATCTCCGAAAATTGGTTTATACCCGTCGATGGCTATTATGCTTTATATTCCTACGGCGTTCGATTTATCGCCGAATCCATAGCCGTTGATTTGGCCTTCATCAACAATCCAGACATTGCTGAATTCATCATCATTGGGCTGCCCTTTGTTAGTTTTACGGTTAAATTTTAAAAGAAGTTGGCACCAAAAAAAATAAGCAGATTTTTCTGATAAAAAATCGTCTATTTTAAAAACCTAAAAAGTCAACAAACCTCCAAACACACCAAACAAACCGTAAAAATTTCTAAAAAATCATTAATCAATCATTAATTCGTGTTAAAAATATCGGTAAAATTGTAAATACCTTTATGGTTCCATAACTTTACATTTTTATTTGTATTTGTAAACCAAAACACGCGTAATGACAAGATGGCTATGCCTTGGTCTTTCCATTTATACCTTCCAAACGACAATTGCTCAATCCAATCAAAACATTTACATCAATGAATTGATGGCGTCGAATGACACCACCATTGCAGACAGCACCAATGCTTATGAAGACTGGATAGAGATTTACAATACCTCCGCCGCCTCTTATGATTTATCCGACCATTATCTCAGCGACGATCCTAGCAATCTCACCAAGTACCAAATACCAACGAATACTTTTTTAGTCGCGGGAAGCTACTTGATTTTTTGGGCCAGCGGGGACGCATCGAGAGGTTTGCACCACACCAATTTTCGCTTAAGTGCCTCTCAAGGCGAATACGTGATCATTACCGCACCCAACGGCATCGACATCATCGACTCCGTCAGCTTTGGTCCGCAAAGAACAGATGTATCCTACGGCAGATACCCCGATGGGTCGAACCAATGGGCGTATTTTAAAGCGCCCACCCCGGGAGAAAGCAACAATACCGTTACCCCAAAAACCAGTATTTTAGAAGCGCCGGTGTTCTCACACACAGGCGGCTTTGAAAGCAGTGGTTTTTCATTGAGCCTTAGTGCACCCGATAGCGGCGTCACCATTTATTACACCCTAGATGGCAGCGAACCCTCGCCAGATAACCTTGCAGCAAAAACCTACACCTACAAAAATCAATATCCTCAGTTTGCCAATAGTCCGGTAGGTCCAGCACTAACCGACAGCATACAAACCATGACCTACTCCGGGCCAATCAGCATAGCCGACCGCACCACAGCACCCAATAAAACCAGTGGCAAATCAACCACTTTCGAAGCATCTCCCAACTACCTGCAAACCTCTCCCATCAACAAGGGCACCGTTGTTCGTGCCATTGCCGTTCGCGCAGACGCCGTGAGCAGCGAGGTGGCAACTGAAACATATTTTGTAGGGTCCAGTCTGCAAAACCACTACAGCCTTCCTGTGGTGTCATTAAGCATAGACGAAAACCTCCTTTTTGATGTTGATGAGGGCATTTACTGTGCCGGCACCACCTTTGAAAACTGGAGAAGCAACACCAATGCCCCTGCGCGCGGAAACAGTCCCGCCAACTACCGCTGGACGGGCAGGGAACACGAGTACCGCATGGGGTTTGAGTATTTCAACACCCAAGGAGATAAAGAATTTGGCCAATTGGTTGGTGCTCGTATTCACGGCGGGTTTACCAGAGCACGCAGACGCAAGGCACTGCGATTTTACCCCCGTAGTTCATACGGTAAATCCCATTTCGACTTCCCGTTTTTTACCAACCGCAGCGACACAAAATACAAGCGCCTGCTTCTCAGAAACAGTGGCAATGACGAACGAAACACCCAGTACAGAGATGCCTTTATTCAAAACCTGGTGAAGCACCTTTCCTTTGACATTCAAGAATCTGAAGCCGCCATTGTGTTCATCAACGGAGAATATTGGGGCATTCACAATTTTAGAGAATGGCAAAACAGACATTACATCAAGCGACTATACAATGTAGACCGAGAAGAGTTAGACTTCATCGGAGAGCGTATGGATGTAAAAGATGGAGACAGCGTTCACTTTAATCAGTTACTGGAATACGTATCGCAAAATGACCTATCAGACGACTCTCTATTTGCCCATATAAATACCCAAATGGACCTTGATAATTTTACCGATTATGTCATTGCCCAGGTATTTTCTCGAAACTCAGATTGGCCAGACAATAACATTAAGTGGTGGAGAAAGCGCGTCCCTTACACCCCGGGGGCACCAGAAGGTCACGACGGTCGCTGGCGCTGGTTGGCTTACGATATGGACTTTGGGTTTGGTTGGCACAGAGGACTTAACGAAGTCAATCAAAACACATTACAGATTGCTCGTGATGAAGCCGAAGTAGGTGTTCTGCTGAGAAATCTGTGGCCCAATGCCGATTACCGTCGATATTTTATCAACCGCTACGCGGACTTGATGAACACCTGCTTTCTACCTTCACATGTTGAAGGCGTTGTGGACAGTATGACAGCCATTTATCAACCCGAAATCAACGAGCACGCCCAACGTTGGCGGCACTTTACCGGCGTTAGTCAGTGGATGTTTGAAGTCAATCTAATCAAAACATGGTCGACCCTACGCCCCGAGCACGCTCGAGCGCATGTGATGAACGAATTCAACCTGGCTGATAAGCATCAACTTGACGTGGATGTCAACGACACCCTGATGGGCTATGTTCGGGTTAATACGATCGACATTTTAGAACAAACCGTGGGCATTACTTCTAGCCCATATCCGTGGAGTGGCATCTACTTTGAAAACAACAGCATAGACCTTTCGGCGCATCCGTTTCCCGGATACTTGTTCTCGCACTGGGAAGTCAATGGAGCGACCATAACCGACGACTCCATTGATTTTTATATGGAAAGCGATTCCACCATTATCGCGCATTTCATCAGCGATACAAATATTGTGTGTGGCAACCAAGCCTCTCATATATTGGCCGACTGCCCATACATATTCGACGAGTGGAGCGACCAAAGTGCCGTGGGAACAACTCCGCCCAACATAGAGTTTGTCTACTTTGACGAAACAGATCCATCCGACACGGCAAGTATAGCAGGCCTCACCTCGGGTGCTTTTGACCTGAGTTCGCGCACGCGGATCAACGGACTTAACGATGAAGGCATTGGCTTCATCAACACAGGAAACAGCGACGGAAACCCAGGATACCCCGGCACAACACTAGGCGGTGCTGTATTGTATCTCAACACCGAAAACATGAACCGTGGCTTTGTGCAATTTACCGCTGGCACCATCATTCCAGGGTCTAGAGCTTACCACTTACGACTGCAATACCGATTGGGAGATTACGGCCCTTGGCAAGACCTGCTCGATTCCAATGGACACCCCATTGAGTATGAGCGAAACGCCAACTTTAGCCACAGTGAAATCATAGGTCCGCACCCGCTTCCCCCCACCCTTATGGGCCGTGAATGCCTTCAGCTGATGTGGCGGTACCATTATACCGGACAAAGAATCAGCCAAAATTCGGGGGTAAGAGATTTTATTCGTTTAGATGACATCATCGTTTCTGAAGGCAAAGCCCCCTCCTCACCCATCACCACCTTACAGGGAACCGGTGCGGGAGACATACAAGGCGATTTGGTTGTTCTGCCCTCAGAAACCAGCACTTATCAAATAGACCACATCCCCGGCGCTTCCTATGATTGGACAGTAACGCAAGGCCGCATTGTAGCCGGCCAAAACACGCCACAGATTACTGTAGAATGGGATGACAATGGCGTAGGTTTACTAAGAGTAGACATTCAAGACAACAACTGCTTGCGCGAAGCCGAAGCTGCAATAAGCATTTCTGGTCTGAATACCAAGACACATAAAAATGAAGGTCAAATACTGGTCTACCCCAACCCGGCAAAGGACAGCTTTTTTGTGCAAATCGAGTCGGATTTGAATGCCAAAAACATCAGGTTAACAGACGCCACTGGTAGACGCGTGCTGCAAAAAAACATTGAAGGCAAAGAGGAATCCCAAATCGGACACAGCCTATCATCGGGAAATTATTTTCTTCAAATCACCGACGACAACGAAAGCATCATTCATGAGCAAGTGATCATTCTGGCGCCTTAGATTTTCCTGTAAATTACATCTAATTTTTTAAGTAGTAGAATATCTATGTAGGTGTTAAAAAATAACTGTTTAAAGTTAATCGCCTTACTTTTGTCGCGTTTTTAAATAGAGCGTCATGAGTTTTTTTGACTGACCTCTTCAACTGTAATTAACGTTGACAAATTCGTCAAAGTGAAAGGACTATTTTACCTTACCATTTGCCTACTCTCACTGACGTGGCAAATCTCAGCACAACATCGCGTGTACGTCACTCCAAATGGGAATGGTTCTGCCGATGGGTCTTCATGGAGCAATGCCCTACCCGGCAATCAAATACAAAACGCCATCGACGGTTTTACCACTGGCGGTGAGGTATGGGTTGCTGCCGGCACTTATTTTCCTACGCAAACCTATGACAACAGCGCAACGACAAGAAGAACGTCGTTCACCCTCCGCTCAGATGTGCATCTTTACGGAGGATTCTCTGGCATTGAAAGCGACACCGCTGAGCGAAGCAACTTTGGTGAAGGAGAAAACAATGAAACCATTCTCAGCGGCGACATCGGTGTTGTTGGCGACACCAGTGACAATGCGTTTCATGTGATTTGGGGACCAACAGGCACTGTCAACGCCCGAGTAGATGGCTTCACCATTCGCGATGGAATAGCCAATGGCAGTGTTTTTAACGACAGAGCTGGTGGAGGAATACACGTCAACGCCGAGACCACAGCCGGGACCACAATTGCTCGATGCATCATAACCAACAACTATGGAGAATCCGGTGGCGGAGGCGTCTTTATTCGCAGCAATAACACCTTGTACGCCTGTGTGATAAAAGACAACCACTGTGACGCACGCGGTGGCGGTGTATATTTCTCTCACTTCAACCTGTCGACCAACACCGAACCGCTTGCTTCGCACTGTTTGTTTTACCGCAACACCTGTTCAGACGAGGGGGGTGGAGCGCATTTTCGTGCTGGCGGACAAGTACACAACAGTCGATTTATCGGTAATTCAGCGGTAAGAGGCGGTGCCGCATTCTTCTTTAACGAAGGCAACGTCACCAACAGCGTAGCCTCAAATAACCGTGCAATCATTACCGGAGGTGCTTTCCATATGACCGGTGGAACCGTCATCAACACAACCATTGTCCGCAATCAATCCGGAACAAACAACGGCGGAGGCGTCTATCGGACGGGGACCGGCTTGGTTCAAAATTCGGTTATATGGGGCAACAACAACCAATTTAGATACGCAGGAACAGGAATAGCCATTGAACACTCTGCCATTCAACAAGGCTTCTCAATTTCTGCGGCTGGACAAGGACCAGGTTTGCTTACCATTTCCAATCAAAACAGCGGAACCGACACGACTTTCCTATATCCCAATTTCGTCAATCCCTCTGCCGTCTTTGGCGATAACCCCAGCAATCCAGCGCTTTTGCTTACAGCCGATTGGAACATCACCTGTGAATCGGCTTTAATCGATGGGGGCGATAGCGCATTGTTACCGGCGAGCTTTACCACAGATATTTTAGGTCATTCTCGATTTATCGATGGCAATGGTGACGGCTTCTCCTCACCCGATTTTGGCGCGTTCGAATACAAACCTACCCTTGAAAATTCTGTCGCCATTTGTCCGGGAGATACCATTGCTCTAGGCCAACAAATCATCACGAGCAGTGGTGTGTACATCGACACCATACCAGGCTTGGGAAGTTGTGACTCCATCATTCAGTTAACCGTAAGCATGCTTACACCAGATTCCGCTTTTTTTACAATCAAATATGTGAAGGCGAAACCTTTACGTTTCGCGGACAAACCTTTAACACCGCTGGAATTTACATCCTTACCAGTCCCAGCAACAAAGAATGCGACAGCATACTACAATTCACCCTTGATGTAGCGCCCATAGACACCGTGCAACTGGCCGACACCACTGTTTTTGAAGGCCAAAACGCCCAGTTTTTTCAAACCCCTATAGACAGCTCCGGCACGTACCATTTTACCACACAAAGCTCCAATGGCTGCGACTCAATCATCAAGCAAAACATCAGCTTTTTACATGTTGACAGCTTATTAACTGCATCTTTCTATAAGGGCAACAGCTTTGCCTTTCAAGGAAACCAACTCGACTCTGCCGGTGATTATTTTTATATATTGCCCGACAGTACCGTTTTAAAACTCACATTGATTGAACAAGGTGGCGACACGACAGATCTTGGCAATGTATTTATCAGTCAAGGAACAAGTTATAACTTTTTCGGCACCAACATCAACACACCGGGAACGTATCTCCACACCACTTCGGCCTCGACTGGATGCGACAGTATATTGCTCATTCGTTTGTATTACAGAAAATACGTCACCATTAGCGGAGCCGGTGCTCAAAATGGCAACAGTTGGAGCTCAGCCTACAGCGCTACACAAATGCAAACGGCCATTGACGCCATAGCCACTTCCGGTGGCGGACAAGTTTGGGTGGCTCGAGGCACCTACAAACCCGGACCGTTTAGAAGCGACAATTTCTTTTTGCGTGCAGGCGTTGAATTGATTGGCGGCTTTTTTGGAAACGAAACAGATACGGCCCAGCGCGTCAACTACGGGCTTAATGAAACAAACAGCACCGTATTGAGCGGAGACATCGGCGTAGTTGGTGACTCTACCGACAATTCGTTTAGGGTACTTGTACAAAATACCAATGGCTATGCTTTAATTGACGGATTGGTCATTCAAGATGCTTTTAATTCCGCCAGTTTTGGCGAAGGTGGCGGTGTGGTTTTACGTCCGGGTAGTGTTATGAGAAACTCAGTGATCTACCGTAATTATTGCGCTTTTAAAGGCGGTGGACTCTTTGCAAATGGCGCAACCATTGAATATTGTGATTTTATTGATAACCGCGTGGGCAGCTACGGTGGAGCAGCTTTATTACAAGGCAGTAGCGTACGTCACTGTTATTTTGAAAACAACCGCTCAGGAACAAGTGGAGGGGCTTTACAATTGGAAACCAGCGACGTATTTGTCGATAGCTGTCTGTTTGAGGGCAATCGAATTGAAGACTATGGATGGGGAGGTGCCATTGCTATTGATGGCTCAATGAATGCGGCAAGGATTCGCCATTGTACCTTCAACAATAACAGTGCGGTCTTGGGTGGTGCTGTTTACAACCTAAACATTGCATCGTCGTTCAGCTATGAGCACTGTGTATTTACCAACAATCACGCGCCCAACTACACCTCACCGGCAACAAATCAGTTTTTTGAAGGTACTGGAGGCGCTATGTTCATCACCAACTCCACCGCCGTCAATTGCACCTTTGCAAACAATAACGCCAGAAGAGGCGGTGCTGTATGGGTTGGAAAAGACGGCGTGATTGACGCCTGTACATTCAATAACAACACCTCATCCTTAAGAGGTGGCAGTATTTACGGATGGGACAGTGGGTTGGTCACAAACAGCACCATCAACGGTGGTCAGGCCCCTCAAGGAGGCGGAGCTCTCTTAGAAGGGACGTCAAGGATTGAGCACTCCACCATCAAAAACACCACTTCTCCGCTTGGTGGTGGGGTTTTGGTAGAAGCCGATGCCGCTGTTAACCACTGTACAATTACCAACTGCTTTGGCTCGGCCGGTGGCGGAGTACTCATCCGAAGCGGCGGTAGCGTTTACGATTGTGACATATTCAACAACGCATCCAACAACGGAGGTGGCATAAGCATTCGTGCCAATGGAGGCTCGGTGATCAATAGCCGTATTTTTAACAACAATGCCAATATTAATGGCGGTGGTATTTTTCTCGACTTATCAAATACACCAACCGGACAAGTCGTCAACACCAACATTTATAACAACCGCGCCGGACAAGACGGCGGTG
>JAIUMB010000082.1 GCA_022565745.1 Cryomorphaceae bacterium
ATTGCGCGCGTATTCATGAAAGAAGGTGGTGGTAGCATTACCATCAACAACCGCGACTACAAGGAGTACTTCAGCACAGGAACTCTTCGCTACAAGGTTGAGCAACCTTTATCTTTGCTTGAATTGTTGGGCAACTTTGATATCAAGGTCAACGTAGAGGGCGGAGGAATCAACGGTCAAGCCGAAGCAGTTCGCTTAGGAATTTCACGTATTCTTTGCGAACTAAACGCAGACAATCGCAAGGTATTAAAGCCTGAAGGTTTACTTACCCGCGATCCACGCATGGTAGAACGTAAGAAATTCGGTCAGAAGAAAGCCCGTAAGAAATTCCAGTTCTCCAAGCGTTAATCATTTTCTGTTTAGCATCGAAACCCTACAGATCCAAAATGGCTACTGTAGCGTTGCTTTAATCACGAACGTAAACAAACAACATTATGTCTCAAAAAATCGAAATCAAACCTTTGTTGGACGCAGGTGTTCACTTTGGTCATCTTACCCGCAAGTGGAACCCCAATATGGCTCCTTACATTTTTATGGAGCGTGGAGGTGTGCACATCATCGACTTATACAAAACGGCTGCTAAACTTGATCAAGCCGGAATTGCAATGGGTAAATTGGCAGCGCAAGGTAAAAAAATACTTTTTGTTGCTACTAAAAAACAAGCTAAGGACGTTATTGCTGATCACGCCAAAGCACTAAACATGCCTTATATCACTGAGCGTTGGCCAGGTGGTATGCTTACCAACTTTGTTACCATTCGCAAAGCCATCAAAAAAATGGCCAATATCGATAAAATGAAAGTCGATGGGTCTTTTGATACCTTGTCAAAGCGCGAGCGTCTTCAAGTTGATCGCCAACGTGCTAAGTTGGAAAAACAACTTGGTTCTATCGCTGACATGAGCCGCTTGCCAGCTGCTTTGTTCGTGGTTGACGTCAATCGTGAGCAAATCGCAGTGAACGAAGCCCATAAGCTTAATATCCCTGTATTTGCCATCGTCGATACCAATTCTAATCCCAATGACGTGGATTTCCCTATCCCTGGTAACGACGACGCGTCTAAGTCTATCGCCATTCTAATGGAGCATGTCAGTGGATATGTACGTGATGGTCTTACTGCTCGCAAATCAGAAAAAGATAAGGGTGCCACCGACAAGGCCGCTAAAAAGGCCGAAAAAATGGCTGACGTCGATTAATAATTTCAATCATCACATTTAAGTAATACCTCTTAAACGCCGACAGACTTTCTTTGTCTGTCGTGCGTTTTAGTTTAACCTCATAAAATAATAGTTATGGCAACCATCACTGCTTCTGAAGTAAATAAATTGCGTAAACAAACCGGTGCCGGTATGATGGACTGTAAAAAGGCCCTAACCGAAGCCAATGGTGACTTTGAAGAAGCCATCAGTATCTTGCGTAAAAAAGGTCAAAAAGTTGCGGCCAAACGCGCCGAACGTGAAACCTCTGAAGGCTGTGCGCTTGCAGCTACCAACGCCGACAACACCTTTGGTGCCGTAGTAGCCCTTAGCTGTGAGACTGACTTCGTTGCTAAAAACGACGACTTTGTAGCGCTTACACAACGTATTCTCGATGTGGCTATGGAAAACAAACCTGCCGATGCTGAAGCGCTTAAAGCGCTTGCCTTCGAAGGTGATGTTACCATTGGCGACAAAATCATCGAGCAAAATGGCGTTATTGGCGAGAAAATCGAATTGGCAGCCTACGAAACAGTAGATGCACCTTTCGTTTCTTTCTATGTTCACATGAACAATAAAATTGCCACGGTTGTGGGACTTAATGAAGAAGCCGAAGAAGCTGCAAAAGATGTGGCTATGCAGGCAGCGGCAATGAATCCTGTTGCGCTTAATCGCGATTCAGTTCCTCAAGACATCATTGAAAAGGAATTGGAAATTGGAAAAGAATTGGCTCGCCAAGAAGGCAAGCCTGAAGAAATGCTTGACAAAATTGCCCAGGGTCGTCTCAATAAGTTTTTTAAAGAAAGCACTTTGGTCGATCAGGATTTTATTAAAGACGGTAAGTTGTCGGTTGCAAAATACCTAGATACCGTGAAAAAAGGACTTCACATTACCAATTATAAGCGTGTAGCGCTTGGTTAATGTGGTGGTATAACTACCTTATAAAAAGCCGACCTTGTGTCGGCTTTTTTGTTTCTGTATATATCGTTGATATTAATTAATCTGCTTATTCATTTTCCACAATAAGCCGTTGTACATTTGCGTTTGAGTGGCAAAGTTTCTCATCACTAGCGTATGAAACGTATTTACTTTATTGGTTTGTTTTTTTTCAGTGTCTTGTTACACACTGTTGTTTACGGACAAAATGTGTTTAATTGGACCGAACACATCTCCTTCGGGTCGCTTAATGACGTTGTTCAGCACGGAAACTTCGCTTATGGGGCAACAGATTTAGCACTTTTTTCCTACGATAAGGTTAGTGGCGATATTGAACGAATTACCAAGCAGTCAGGTCTAAGTGATGTCAATATCGTGGCTTTGGATGTGCACAGGCGCACTGGAAGAATAGTTATCGGTTATGCCAACGGCAATATTGACTTGTATCGGAATGGAAGGATTACCAACATCAATGATATTTCACGTTCTACCCTGTTTTTAGGAAATCGGCGTATGAATCACTTGCGTGTTCACGAGGATTTGCTTTACGTGGCTATGGGCTTTGGTATAGTTGTGATCGATCTCAACGAGAACCTCGTACGTGAAACCTATATCATCGGCGAAGGCGGCGGACAAATCGATGTTTTTCAGATTGCCGTTAATACCAATGAAAACAGAATTTATGCAGGTACTGCAAACGGCTTATACTCGGCTTCTCTGAGTTCTCCACTCGTATTTTTTCAAAGCTGGCAACGCGACCCTAGATTTGAACAGTACGATATATCATTGGTGACTGAGTTTAAAGGTAGAACATTTGTCTGTAAGCGTGAAATAGAAGGTATGGCTGAAGACAGTATATTTTATACCGATAACGGCAATTGGGTTTATTTTGATGACTTGGTACCCCAGAATTATACCGATTTACGTGGGTCAGAAGACGTGATTATTGCGGTGAATGATTTTAGTGTAAGGTTATATAACGAGAATTTTGGTCGTTTAAATAACATAACACCCGGAAATGTTAATCGCGATAATTTTAGACCAGTTAAAGCTGTTAGAGATACCGAACGCAATCGCGTTTGGATGGCTTCAACGGAACTTGGGCTAACCGAGCTCAATCCCGGTGGTTTCTTTTTTAATTATTTGCCCAACGGACCTAAAAATAATAGTGCCTATAGCTTATATCACAATGGCAAGCAATTAAGCGTTGCTACTGCCGCACTTTCAGGAACGTTTACAGAGCAATTTAACCGATCGGGGATATTTACTTATAAAGACTTTAACTGGGACATCATTTCCCCCGATGTGCTTAACAATGTGGCCGACATTGTGGCCATTCGCTCTCATCCCGATGACCCTAATCATATATTTGTTGCCACTTGGGGAAGTGGTTTGCTGGAGTTAAAAGATGGCGTAGAGGTTGCTCGTTATAATAACGATAATCTTCAATCGCATGCCTTAACGCCAGTAAATAACACAAGTACCCGTATTCGTGTTGGTTGGATGGATTTTGATGATGAAGGCAATCTTTGGGTGGTGACTTCACAAAACGATAATCCTTTAACGGTATTGCGTTCCAATGGACAGTGGCAGAATTTCTCTTTAGGTTCATTTGCCAGTAGCAATACCATTATTCAACGTATGATGGTCACCAGTCGTAATCAGATATGGTTGCAAACCAGAGGTAATGGTGTTGTTGTGTGTCGAGAGTCTGAAACGGGTCAATTGGAGTTCTTTCGACTTAACCAAAACGAAGGAAGCGGAGCATTGCCCTCCAATATGGTTAATTCATTTGCTGAGGACAGAAACGGTGCAATATGGCTGGGAACTTCTGCTGGTGTGGGGGTGATTTTTAGTCCGCAAAATATTTTTGACGGTGGCGATTACGATGCAACGCGCATTACGTTTGAAGAAGATGGGGTTGTACAGGCGCTGTTGTCTCAAGAAAATGTAACCACCATATTTGTTGATGGTGCCAATAAGAAGTGGTTTGGCACCAGTTTTAGAGGCGCATTTTATACATCATCAGACGGTCGTGAAGAAATTTATGCATTTAATAATCAAACGAGTCCTTTGCCCAGTAATGAAATTCTCGACATCACGGTAGATCCTGTCTCTGGTGAGGTCTTTTTTGCCACACCTGGAGGGATTACATCATTTAGAGGAGCGGCAACAGAAGGGGCTGATGCTTTTGAGTCGCCCTTTGCCTATCCCAATCCTGTGCGTCCAGACTATGAAGGCCCCATTTTTATACGTGGATTGGTGAGAGATGCCCAAGTTAAGATCACAGACTTACAAGGTAATTTGGTCTTTGAAACGCGCGCTGAGGGTGGACAAGCGATTTGGGATGGAACCCTCTTCGACGGAACCCGTGCTGCATCCGGTGTTTATACCGCTTTTATGAATGATTCAGATGGTTTTCAGACGGATGTAGTGAAGATATTGATTGTAAGGTAGGATTAGAGGCGGAGAATCACTTGGGGGTTATCGAAAATACGAAAAATGCAGGACAAAGCTTCATTTGTGATTCTTAAGCGCTTTCCGTTTGGTGAAAATGGGGTTGTGGTTCATGTCTTTTCTGATGCATTTGGGAGAGTGCCGCTACTGGTGAAAAATGCGCGATCAAGAAAATCAGTCTTACCTTATGGTCTGCTTCGACCGCTTTACCTTTTCGAAGGTGTATTAAAAAAATCCGGCAATTTTTATCAAGTTCGTGAAGCACGTCCATCGATGCTTCAAGACAGTATCATGAGTGATCCCCGTAAAACTGCCATTGCTTTCTTTCTTGCTGATGTTTGGTCGGGTTGTCTTCGAGAAGAAGATCGTCAGGTAGAAATGTTTCACTTTGTAAATGACGTGGTTTATTCTCTGGAAACACTCAATGGTGGTTGGTCATATTTTCATCATTGGGTCATGCTGAAAACAGCACATCATTTAGGTTTTTCTCCTGGTGTAAGTCGGCAAGAAAACGTCACTTATCTCGATTTACAACAAGGCGAATACACATCACAATTGCCTTTTCACCCCAATGTATCACAACCAGATGACGCCAAATGTATTTCTATTTTGTGTGGACAAACTGAGTTTTCACCAGATTTGACCTTGCCCAACTGGACTAACGCAAGAAAACACGATGTACTCAAACAACTCATCGATTTCTTTCGCTTACACGTTGATGGTTTTAAAGTACCACAAAGTTTAGAAGTCCTTCAATCAATGAGATAACAATAAAAGAAAGAAGCCATTTGAGCTAAAGTATTTCACTCAAATGACTTCTTCGTGTTATGAATATTGGGGGTTAATCCTTAATTTTTTGCTTTAAATCTCTGCGCTTTTGTTGAAGATCCTTAATTCTCGTCTTGTGATGCTCTCGCGTGCCTTGGTGTTTAGATATCTCTTCTTCGTAGTTTCTAATGTCGTTTCTGTGATCCAGAATTTTTTTGCGGCTTTTTTCCTCTTCCTTTTTGGCCTTCTTAAGCTGTTTGTTGAGCTTTTTCTTAGATTTTTTGGACTTCTTATAAGCAGCCTTGTCTTCACCTTTGGTACTTAACATGGCATTTCTTTCTTTCGAAATATCGCCAATTAATTTTTGCTGCTCACCTTCAAGCATGGTTATCTCATTTTGTAGTTTGCTTATTTTGTTTTCGCTTTTGACTATGTTTTTTCTGAGTTTTTTGATTTTCTTGTTAACCTTTTTAAGGTCTGATTCTTCACCTTTTCTATCAGAACGTGCATCTTTCATTTTTTCCTTGATGATATAGCCATATACATACTCACCAAGTTGTTTGATTTCTTCAGAGAAAAAAGAAGACATGGAGCCGGTTTCGGGATCTACCCAGCCAGAGCTGCTCATTAAAGCCGCGTGTATCACACTGCCATCACCTTCAGGCAAAACCATCATGTATATGCTAACGGTATCGTTGATGGTGTTACCCCAAAAGAAAGATGCTGTTTTCATAAAGGCCCCATCACTTCCTATTTTTGACCCGGATATGCTTCTCAGTTTACGGTTTAATCGCTTAGAGGCCACTTTATAATTCGCTTCAGGAATGAAGACAGAGTATGATTTTTTTGAATCGTTAGGCATTTCCTCAATTGTCCGTGTCTCTACCGTGCAGCAATGTTCACCAGCAAATACACTTGTAGAAGTAAAAGTGAAGAGCAAGAGTAGAATGAATAACTTGTTCATGTTGTAGTTTTTTAAATTTGTTGAGGTAAAGGTAATAAAAAAAGCCGCGTATATGATAACGCGGCTTTTTAAGATTGATTTTTTCAATGCTTATCCCAAGTATGTCTTGAGGATTTTACTCCTTGATGTATGCTTCATACGTCGAATGGCCTTTTCTTTAATCTGACGCACACGTTCGCGGGTCAAGTCAAATTTTTCTCCAATTTCCTCAAGGGTTAATGGATGCTGACCACCCAATCCGAAGTACAAGCGTATAACGTCTCCTTCTCTTGGCGTAAGCGTTGCTAAGGAACGCTCAATCTCAATGCGAAGGGATTCGTTGAGGAGATCTTTGTCGGGGTTGGGACTTTCACCGTACGACAATACATCGTACAAGTTGCTGTCTTCTCCTTCCACCAATGGCGCATCCATGGATACATGGCGGCCGCTGTTACGCATAGATTCCTTTACATCGCCTTCGTTCATCTCCAGTTGACCGGCAATCTCTTCAGACGAAGGTTGGCGCTGGTGCTCTTGCTCCAGGGCTGCATACGCTTTGTTGATTTTATTGATGGCGCCGATCTTGTTAAGCGGAAGACGCACAATGCGGCTTTGCTCGGCCAATGCCTGCAAAATCGACTGACGGATCCACCAAACGGCGTATGAGATAAACTTAAAACCACGTGTCTCATCAAAGCGTTGTGCCGCCTTGATTAGTCCTAAGTTACCTTCGTTGATAAGGTCGGGAAGGGTGAGTCCTTGGTTTTGGTATTGCTTGGCTACCGATACAACAAAACGGAGGTTGGCTTTGGTAAGCTTTTCCAAGGCCACTTGGTCACCCGCTTTGATGCGCTGAGCCAATTCAACCTCTTCCTCGGCGGTAATCAAATCGACTTTACCAATTTCTTGAAGATATTTATCCAACGAAGCGGTTTCGCGATTGGTAACCTGCTTCGTGATTTTTAATTGACGCATTGCCACAACTCAAAAGGTTTTAATGGTGAAATAATTTAACGAACGAAAAGCGTGTTTAGTTCTTTTCTATCAAAGCTTTGCGAGAAAGTTTGAGCTTACCTCTATCGTCGATGGCGATGAGTTTAACCTCAATTTTATCTCCCTCTTTAAGGACTTCTTCTACACGCTCGAGACGACGGTGTTCAATTTCACTGATGTGCAATAAACCATCTGTTCCGCGGGCAATTTCTACAAAGGCGCCATAAGGCTGAATGCTCTTAACAGTTCCTTGGTACACTTTGCCTTCTTCAGGAGAGAACGCCAAATCGTTAATAAAGTTTTTAGCGCGTTCAATACCGTCGGCATCGTTTCCGGCAATTTCAATCATGCCTTTGTTGCCTACTTCCTCAACGGTAATGGTGGTATTGGTGTCGGCCTGAAGCTGCTGGATAGTTTTACCACCAGGACCAATGATGGCTCCGATGTAATCCTTGGCAATTTCCATTTTGATGAGTTTAGGTGCGTGAGGCTTAACCTCGGCACGTGGTGCATCGAGCGTTTTGAGCATTTCTCCCAAAATGTGTAGACGTCCGTCACGGGCCTGGTTCAATGCCTTTTCCATGATTTCGTAAGAAAGGCCACGGATTTTAATGTCCATCTGACAAGCGGTGATGCCGTCTTTGGTTCCGGTGACTTTAAAGTCCATGTCACCCAGGTGGTCTTCGTCGCCGAGGATGTCCGACAAAACGGCATACTTACCACTTTCGGGATCGGTGATCAATCCCATGGCAATACCCGATACGGGCTTTTTGATTTTCACACCGGCGTCCATCAATGAAAGGGTACCGGCACAAACAGTTGCCATAGACGAGCTACCGTTGGATTCAAGAATTTCTGAAACTACACGAATGACGTGTGGACTGTCGTTGGGAATCATAGGCTTCAACGCGCGCTGTGCCAAGTTTCCGTGACCGATTTCGCGACGGCTTGTGCCGCGGATTGGACGGGCTTCACCGGTAGAAAATGGCGGAAAGTTGTAGTGCAGGTAGAAGCGCTCAGAACCAACGAAGGTTACATTGTCGATGCGGTTTTCGTCGAGTTTGGTTCCCAAAGTTGTGGTGGTGAGCGATTGCGTTTCTCCACGGGTAAATACGGCAGAACCGTGCGTGGCGGGCAATACGTCTACTTCACACCAGATGGGGCGAATGTCTTCGGGCTTACGACCGTCCAAACGAACTTTTTCGTCGAGGATCAATGCGCGAACCGCATCGTATTCCACGTCGTGGAAGTAGCGCTTGGCCAATCCTATTTTTTCATCACGTTCTTCTTCAGAGATATTGGCCTCAACAAAGGCTTCAAAGATTTCGGAAAACGCTTCGCCACGTTCTTGCTTTGCTTTACCGGAGCGGGCAACTTCGTATACGGCATCATATGTTTTATCGTGAATCAGCTTGCTCAAGTCTTCGTCGTGAACTTCGTGACTGTATTCGCGCACGCTGTTTTGGTTCACAGCTTTGCGAAGGGCCAACTGCGCTTCACATTGACGCTTGATTTCTTCGTGGGCAAATTTGATGGCCTCCAACATTTCAGCTTCGCTGGCTTCGAGCATTTCGCCTTCTACCATAGCTACACTATCGGCGGTACCACCAACCATTAAGTCGAGGTCACACTCGAGTAGTTGACCGGGCTTGGGGTTGATGACCAGTTCACCGTTGATGCGGGCCACGCGTACTTCAGAAATGGGGCCGTGGAAAGGAATATCAGAAATGGTAATCGCTGCAGAAGCGGCCAAAGCGGCAAGTGCATCGGGCTTTACTTCGGGGTCGTGTGACATCAAGTAAACAATCACTTGCGTTTCAGCGTGATAGTCTTTGGGGAACATGGGGCGAAGGATGCGATCCACCAGGCGCATAACGAGAATTTCGTCGTCGCTGGGGCGTCCTTCACGCTTGATAAACCCTCCCGGCATACGGCCACCGGCTGCATATTTTTCGCGGTACTCTACGGTTAATGGTAAAAAGTCGATGCCTTCGTTGGCAGTTTTGCTGGATACAGTCGAGGCGAGCAATACACAATTGCCCATGCGGACAACCACAGAACCATCCGCTTGCTTGGCCAATTTTCCTGTTTCGATGGAAATGGTACGGCCGTCGGCCAGCGTGATGTCTTGGGTAATGGGGTTAGGAATCATACGTTCTAAGTCAATGTAAAGGGATAGATAGTAAAAACGGGAAAAAGGCAACCCTATGAGTTGCCTTTTCCCAATGTTAATCGGTTTATTTACGCAAGCCTAATTTGGCAATTATGGCACGATACCGTTCGATGTCTTTGTTCTTGAGGTAGTTCAACAACTTTCGTCGCTTACCTACCAAAAGCACCAATGAGCGCTCGGTGTTAAAGTCCTTACGGTTCTTTTTCAAGTGCTCAGTAAGGTGACTAATTCGATACGTAAAAAGGGCGATCTGCCCTTCCGGTGAGCCGGTGTCGGTTTTACCTTTTCCGTGCTCTGCAAAGATATTTTCTTTGACTTCTGGGTTCAAATACATGCTAAAATCAGTTTTGATGTTTGTTATGCATTACAATTAGCGGGCAAAATTACGAAATAAAATTTTAGTAGCGAGGGATTTGTTTGGGTTTTCAGTTTTTAGTATTCAGTATTTAGTTTGGTGAATGGTGGTATATGCGTGTAATCCCGTAGGGGTGACCGTGATTATAGCCACGGATGACGAATTCCTCACCACCTCACTCCACGCTCCCCTCTCCCCCGCACCCCCGCTTCCCCGCGTGCGTAGCACATTAACAACGAAAAGCACGAAAGACACGAAAATTTGCGCTGCAAAAATGATTTGCCATGAATGTCTTGAAACAGTCTGAGGTCTGAGGTCGGGGGTCTGAGTTAGACGGATGGTAATGCTATGCACGCATGGAGTACTGCGTACGCATGGGTTGCTGTCGCAAGCATGGTTTGCTACGCACGCATGGGGTACTGCGTACGCGCATGGTTTGCGAATGTATATAAAGGCCAAATATTGGTCTTTACATGCATCCGTAAAACCAAACCTCCAAACCTCCAAACCTCCAAACTTCCAAACCTCCAAACAGATACAATCCTAAGGCTATAACAAATCAAATA
>JAIUMB010000083.1 GCA_022565745.1 Cryomorphaceae bacterium
CTACCATCAAACGTCCCGAACAACTAGGCATTAATTAATATGGATTAATAAAAGTTATTTTAAACAATCTTAGCAAATTTGTGTTGTATAAAAGTTGTAAATTTGTGCAACCAAATATTAATAATAAAAAAGAATCACACACCATGTTAAAGAAAAGCATTTTAGCAGTTACTGCCATTGCATTTTTTGCCTCTTGCAGCAGTGCACCTAGCGAATCAGTAGAAACCACCGAAGCCGCAGAAGAGCGCGAAGTTGTTGCCGAATCTTCTGTAATGGCTGACGTTTCGTCTTCAGCCATTAACTGGAAAGGCTTTAAAACCTACTCCAAGGGCGATCACGTCGGTACCATCAACATCAAAGAAGGCGAGTTTAAAACTGAAGGCGACATGTTGGTAGGGGGATCTTTTATCATCGACATGAACACCATTCACTGTACGGACTTAGCAGACGATGAAGAAAGCTACGGAAAATTGGTGGGTCATTTGAAAAGTGATGATTTCTTTGCCGTTGAAGAACACCCAGAA
Organism: Cryomorphaceae bacterium; assembly: GCA_022565745.1. Lineage (GTDB taxonomy): Bacteria > Bacteroidota > Bacteroidia > Flavobacteriales > Schleiferiaceae > CSBr16-58. The sequence goes on from JAIUMB010000083.1 coordinate 525, forward strand.
TCTCGTTTTGTAATCACTGATATTACAGAAGAAGCCAACGATGAAAAAAATACCACTCATATCATCAAGGGTAACTTAACCATGAGAGACATCACCAAAAACATCTCTTTCCCTGCAAAGGTAAAAGTTGAAAATGGTTCTGTTACTATCAAGTCCCCTGAGTTCGCCATTGATCGCACCAAATGGAACGTTATGTTTCGTTCTAGCGGTATCGAAGGCGTAGCCAAAGACAACTTAATTGATGACAAAATTCTTCTCGAACTTAACGTTCGCGGATAGTCGTTACATATCAGTTTAGGGTTAAAAGACCGTCTCTATTAAGAGGCGGTTTTTTTTATGCCTAATATGCGTGTTATCTTTGCCGCTGTTGTGTGATATCAATGACTATCTGTAAGTGTTTTTTTAGCACAGTCATCCTACACCCAACAGCTCATTGCATTTTACAAATAACGATGGACAACAACGCCTCCCCTTTTAAAGGATTGCTTGAAAAGCTGAAAGCCAGCAACGATTGGCCAAAGATTTACATGTTTAAATTTATCTGTCCGGCCAATAACGAAATCATCGCCAAAGTACAGCACCTATTCAATACCAAAGAAGCGCAAATCTCCATGCGCAGTAGCAAAAACGGCAACTATGTTGCTTTTACCGCCAAAGAGATGATGATGAGTGCAGAAGCAGTGATTGAAAAATACGAAGAAGCGGCCCTCATTAAAGGCGTTATAATACTTTAGACCCAGTTAAAATGGCAAAAACACCTCCAACCCAACCATTTTTCGCCTTAGAAGGTATAGATGGTAGCGGAAAGACCACCCAACTTCAGCACCTGGAAGCACATCTGATCAATCTTGGCTATAAGGTTCATAGTACTTGTGAGCCCACAAAAAACACCATAGGCAAAATGATACGTGACATTTTTGCAGGAAAAATAATAGCCGATCAGCACGTTATTGCTGCCTTATTTTGTGCCGACCGCCTAGATCACATCTACAATGAGACTGATGGTTTACTAGAGCAGCTAAAAACCCATGCCATCATCAGTGACAGATACTATCTTTCCTCATTAGCCTATCACGGTGCACACGTTGATATGCAGTGGGTATTTGAGAGCAACAGACCAGCAATGAATGTCTTGAGACCTACGGCCCATATTTACATCGAAATGGATCCAAAGGTCAGTATGGAGCGCATAGCTATAAGCAGACAAGAAACAGAACTTTACGAAAATCTCGAGAATCTAATTGCTGTAAGAGATGCTTACGAAAAAGGCATTTCTTTACTCCCCCATGAAGAAACGGTTATTAGAATAAACGGCAATCAATCAGAGGAAGACGTCAAAAGAGACATCATTAAAGCGGTAGATAATATTCTCGACAAGAACCACTAGCATTCTAAAATACAAAACATAAAATCAATGAACGTCAATCAAGAAATTGAACGTCGCAGAACGTTTGGTATCATATCCCACCCTGACGCCGGTAAAACCACACTAACTGAAAAACTCTTACTCTTCGGTGGTGCCATACAGGAAGCAGGAGCGGTAAAATCTAATAAGATTAAAAAAACCGCAACCTCCGACTTTATGGAAATTGAAAAACAAAGAGGTATTTCGGTAGCCACTTCAGTGATGGGGTTTGGGTATAAAGACAAACGCATCAATATCCTTGATACGCCCGGTCACCAAGACTTTGCTGAAGATACCTACCGCACTTTAACTGCTGTTGACTCTGTAATACTGGTCATAGACGTAGCCAAAGGCGTGGAGGCTCAGACCGAAAAATTGGCCGAGGTATGTCGTATGCGCGATACGCCCATCATGGTATTCATCAACAAGCTCGACCGCGAAGGCAAAGACGCCTTTGATTTGTTGGATGAAGTTGAACAGAAAATAGGTCTTAGTCTTTGTCCGCTGAGTTGGCCCATTGGAATGGGACAAGACTTTCAAGGGGTTTACGACATTTGGAGTAAAAGCTTAAAACTCTATCTCGGTTCCAACAAGCAAAAAGTCCAAGAATCGGTCTCCATCGACGACATCAACGACCCACAAATTGACGAATTGGTAGGCGAAAGTGCTGCTAAAAGGTTACGCGAAGAAGTGGAACTAATCACAGAGGTATACGAAGATTTCGACGTGGAATTATACCGACAAGGGCTATTGTCTCCCGTTTTCTTTGGTTCGGCACTCAACAATTTTGGCGTCAATGAATTGCTCGACTGCTTTGTAGAAATAGCCCCTTCCCCTCAACCTAAACGGGCTGTAGAACGCGAAGTCAAACCCAATGAAGACAAATTTTCAGCTTTTATATTTAAGATTCATGCCAATATGGATCCTAATCACCGTAACCGTTTGGCCTTTGCTAAAGTGGTCTCTGGTTCGTTCGAAAGAAACAAGAATTATCTTCATGTACGCTCCAATAAAAAACTGAAGTTCTCGGCGCCCATGACCTTCTTTGCCAGTAAGAAAAGTGTGGTAGACAATGCCTACGCTGGTGATATTGTAGGTTTGCCCGACTCCGGTAATTTCAGAATTGGTGATAGTTTTACAGAGGGTGAGCCGCTGCACTTTAAAGACATCCCCTCTTTCTCACCTGAGCATTTTAGATTCATCAACAACGATGATCCTATGAAAGCCAAACAACTCAACAAAGGCGTCGATCAATTGATGGACGAAGGCGTTGCCCAGTTGTTTACCTTAGAGAGCAATGGCCGCAGGATCATTGGTACAGTAGGTGCCTTACAATATGAAGTGATTCAATACCGATTAGAACACGAATATGGCGCAAAGTGCTCATACGAAAACTTTCCATGCTATAAAGCCTGCTGGGTAGAAGTACATGACGAAGTACAGTTCAATGAGTTTAAAGCCCAAAAAAGCCGTTATTTGGCTCGTGACAAATTTGATCAGTTGGTCTTTCTGGCCGATTCATCGTTTAGTTTACAGATGACCAAAGATAAATTTCCGGGGATTACATTCCATCTGAAATCTGAGTTTTAATGCCGCTGTGGATAACGCTCACCAACAACGTAACCACAATTTATCTGTTTACCAAACTCTGGGTTTACCCCAACAATAATTTATTACCAATAGCACATTGCAAACATTTTCTTGGCCGGCAAGAATTATGGTAGGTGTGAATGGTTGCTTGTGATGTAGCTGCATCAAATTGTAAAACACCACTATTGGCAAACATTTCCGTTATCACATTTCTCTCAGAAGGTAATACATACATCCAATCCAGCATTTTTTCCATGCGGGACTCATCTTGAGAATACTGAGAATAAGCAAACAACACCGGAACGACAGCATTGATGATCAATCGATCTATTGTTGACCTACTTATACTTTGCACACCACGCTTTGAAGGTTTGCCTAAAATGTAATGGTTGTGCCAATAGTCAGGCATGGCAATAGCTAAATATGCTCTTGCTTCTTCAACGGTATTGATATCTAAAAAAGCAGAGAAAAGATGAGGTAAGTACTGAATGATTAAGGCCAATTGCGCTACGCGAACTGTAGGAAACGAAGATGGACGCATTCGAAGGAATCGCCATATAGAAGGATCCATGCATTGCAATTCATGTCGACGTACTAAGTGATGATAGTTTTGTGTTAATTGATGAACGTATGCATCTTGTCTAATGGTTGGTGAAAACAACAAGCCCGATTGACCAAAATACAATGCATTGATGGCCATTTCTTGATCTGTATATTTTCTTACAAGAGACAAAGGAAGTGCTCCAGACAACCACCACATCGGATCGGCATTCACTTTTAAACCAAGTGCACGCGATAAATAACGATACATCACCGTATCCCAATCGCCTTGAAAAAATTGCCAATCCTTTTGAATCAACTCGGCCTTAAACTTTAATCGCTCAATGAGCTGTTTTTCTATCCATTGTTTCACAAAAGGCGAATCCACTGTGCCAATGAGATTTTGACAAGGAAAATCTCGACCCGATGATAGTAAAGTGTTGTACTTGGAATAATGATCAAAGTTTAAACGATTTTTTAACTCAATGGTGGGGAAGTGCTGCTTGACATGACTTAGCTCTTTCACGTCCTTCTCATATACCACGTGTAAGATGATGTTGTCGTAAGACGAATCTCCCCCATGACCATGCTTGTCCCAATCAGAATGACGAACGTGAATTTCAACGTTACCTACCCATAGCTGATCGCCAATACGAATTTTTGCATGTGAAAAATCTGGACCTGCATGATGGTTGTGAAATCCTGGATGAATAATGTCTACAACCTGACCGTCATCGGTGATAAGCAAATCTGTATTTATCATACGATACTTCCACACATAATGCAAGTAGTCTTCGTTTATGAATTTTAAATCTATCATGTCTGTTTTGTTTTTGTAATGCAAATGTAATATTTTTCTTTATTTAATAAAAATATTTTTTAATCATTTTCTTACAAAAAAGTATTTATGCAAACAGCGGTTGATGACCATTAAAAAATATGCTCAGACAATTTCCCTATACTTAAATTTGCAAAACAGACAATGATGATGACAACGAAAACAAACCCAGTGCAGAAAACAACAGGATTATCAAGAGAGACACTTGAATACATCTACAAAAACAAGCTCTTTAAGTTATTTATTCCTGAAAAATACAATGGCTTAGCATGTACTTTACCTGACGGATTGGAATACATTTTTGAAACAGGCCAAAGAGACGGAGATCTAGGATGGTGTGTTAATCTCGGGGCTGGTGCGGGTTACTTTTCAGGATTCTTCAACGATGAAGCAGCGAGTCAAATATTTACCGATGATAAGGGTGTTATAGCCGGAAGTGGTATGGAAAACGGCTCATATGGTTTCAACAGTGGACAATACTTGATAAGTGGCAAATGGGACAAATGTACCGGTGCCGCTCACGCCACTTACTTTACTGTAAATGCCGTTGGTATTAATGGGAAGTCAAAGAGTTTTGCCATACCACGCCATATGGTAAACATTAAGCCTAATTGGGATCTGTTTGCCCTTAAAGACACCTCTTCCTTTTCTATTGACATTGACAAAGCAGTTGTAGACGCTTCTTTTTCATTTGAAATTGGACGTGTGATTAACCCTTACGCATACCCCATTCACAATATGGATTTTATGTTGTTTGCGCGTTATTGTATGGCGGCCGCATACTACGGGTTGGTCGATTGTTTTGCTGATAAAATTTCCAATAAATTTGCTGTGGCCTCTGAGCTCAAGGAAAACGTAGCCATTGCATGGCACCAACTCTTGGCCTCTGCTGTTCGCCATTGGCAGCAATTGGAAGTGCAACAAGAGATACATGACCAAGATGATTTGCAGCAAAAAATTGCCTTTTCTGCCAAAAAATTGTTTGATCAATGCATGGACATCTTCTATAAACACGGCATCCACTTAGCCGATGAAAGATCTGAAGCCCATTACGCATTAAAAAATGTGATGCTTGCCAGTCAGCACGGACTGCTAAAATAACCACATAAAACGCTGATTTACAATATACATAAAATTATTCAACAACCATCAATCAGCTTTCGCTTTTGGATTGAATGGTGAAAACAAAAAAAACAACTTCTATTTTCTTTGCAGTTGTTGTGTGAATCGAAAAATTGTTGTTTCTTTGCACCCCTTAAAACGTCGCATAAGATTTAAAGCTTAACAGCATGTCAAAAGTTTGTCAAATCACCGGAAAGAAAGCGATCGTTGGTAACAACGTTTCGTTCTCAAATAAGAAAAATAAGCGCAAGTTTAATGTAAACTTGTTTAAAAAACGCTTTTACATCCCAGAAGAAGATCGTTGGATTACCCTCCGCGTATCAGCTTCAGGGTTGAAAAACATCAACAAACGCGGCATAAGCAGCGTATTGAAAGAAGCAAAAGCGAAAGGATTCTTAAATTAAGAAAGTCATGGCTAAAAAAGGCAACCGCATTCAGGTTATCCTCGAATGTACCGAACACAAAGAAAGTGGTAAACCAGGCACGTCACGCTACATCACCACTAAGAATAAGAAAAACACACCCGATCGCATGGAGTTGAAAAAATACAACCCCATTTTGAAGCGTATGACGGTGCACAAAGAAATTAAGTAAGTCTATCTCGGACCAACACATAAAACTCTTGCGTTATGGCTAAGAAAGTAGTAGCAACACTAAAAAAAGAAGGTGGTGTCGTTTATACCAAAGTGGTAAAAATGGTAAAGAAAAACGATTCCAACGCTTACAGTTTTGAAGAAAAAGTTATGCCCAAGGATTTGGTCAATGACTTTTTGAAAAAATAATCGTCGGCAAATACATCGACGTTTGAGCCACCTTGCACCAAAGGTGGCTTTTTCTGTTTATTTGCGGAAGGTCATATTTCCCTTTAATTCTGGTTAATAAACCGGCTTTTATTGCATTCATTCTTCACCAATCATGAGCATACTCGGTAAATTTTTTGGCAAAAAGGAAAAAGTCGACTTAGACAAAGGCCTGGAGAAAACGCGCAGCAATTTTCTTGGAAAGCTGGGCAAAGCCGTACTTGGTAAATCCAAAGTCGACGAGGATGTGCTAGACGACATTGAAGAAGTTCTCATCTCTTCGGATGTTGGCGTGGCCACCACGGTAAAAATCATCGACAAGCTCGAAGAACGCGTGGCGCAAGACAAGTATTTTGGCGCCGATGAATTAAATGCTTTTCTCGAAGAAGAAATCAGCGAATTACTGACCAATCAAGATGTCAAAAACACCAACGATGTCTACATGGACAATCCTCCAAAACCCTACGTGATTATGGTGGTTGGCGTCAACGGTGTAGGTAAAACGACGACCATTGGCAAACTGGCCCATAGATATAAATCAGAAGGCAAGAAAGTGGTGATTGGTGCCGGTGATACCTTTAGAGCCGCTGCGGTAGAGCAAATAGACATCTGGGGCAAACGCGTTGGCGTACCTGTGATCAAGCAGGAACAAGGCAGCGACCCGGCCTCGGTAGCCTACGATACTCTGCAATCGGCCATTGCGCAAGAAGCAGACGTGGTATTGATCGACACAGCCGGGAGGTTGCACAACAAAGTCAACCTAATGAACGAGTTGACCAAAGTGCGTCGCGTAATGAGCAAACTCATCCCCGATGCACCGCACGAAACCATGCTGGTCATCGATGCCAGTACCGGACAAAACGCCTTTGAACAGGCCAAACACTTCATCGCCGCTACAGAAGTAAGCTCACTCACGGTAACCAAACTAGATGGCACCGCAAAGGGCGGCGTAGTCATAGGCGTGAGCGATCAGTTTCAAGTCCCGGTAAAATACATTGGCGTAGGCGAAAGCGCCGAACACCTACAGCCCTTTAGTCCTAAGGACTTTGTCAAAAGTTTTTTCAACGCCTAATCTAAGCGAACCCATTATATGCGTACCAAGTCGACCAAAAAAAATGTAATCAATGTAGTGACCCTTGGCTGTAGTAAAAATGTTTACGACAGCGAGGTTCTGAGCGGTCAACTAAAAGCCTCCGGCAAAGAAGTGATCAATGAAGGCAAAGATGGAGAGGCCAACATCATTGTGGTTAACACCTGTGGGTTTATCGACAACGCAAAGGAAGAATCCGTCAACACCATTCTACACTTTGCCAATCAAAAAGCAAACGGCAACATCGACGAACTCTTTGTCACCGGATGCTTGTCAGAACGCTACAAGCCCGACCTTGAAGCGGAAATCCCGGAAGTCGATCAATACTTTGGTACACGCGACTTGCCTTTATTACTCAAAGCTTTAGGGGCTGACTACAAACATGAATTGGTAGGCGAACGTTTGCTCACCACTCCGCGTCACTACGCTTATTTGAAAATTGCAGAGGGTTGCGATCGTCCATGTGCCTTTTGTGCCATTCCACTGATGCGTGGCGGACACAAATCCAAGCCTATAGAAGACTTGGTGACCGAGTCAGAAAAACTGGCCGCTAAAGGCGTAAAAGAGCTTATTCTCATTGCTCAAGATCTCACCTATTACGGACTTGATTTGTACAAAAAACGCGAATTGGCCAAGCTCCTTCGCGCCTTGGTTAAAGTTGAGGGCATTGAGTGGATTCGCTTGCACTACCTCTTCCCTACCGGATTCCCTGAAGATGTATTGGACGTGATTCGCGAAGAGCCCAAGGTGTGTAATTACATCGACATTCCACTGCAACACATTGCCGATCCGGTTCTCAAACGCATGCGCAGAGGCACAACCATGGAAAAAACCAATCGTCTGCTCGATATGATGCGCGAGAAAGTACCGGGAATTGTAATTCGCACTACCCTTATCGCCGGTTTTCCCGGAGAAACTGAGGAAGACTTTCAAACCATGCTGCAATGGGTAAAAGACAGCAAGTTCAATCGCTTGGGCTGTTTTACCTACTCACACGAAGAAAACACCCACGCTTTTCAGTACGAAGATGATGTACCCGCCGAGGTTAAAGAAGATCGCGTGGCGCAAATAATGGCCGTTCAACAAGACATTTCGCGCGAATTAAACCAGGCCATGGTGGGCAACACTTACCGCGTTCTCATCGACCGCAAAGAAGGTCCGCACTACGTGGCACGTACAGAGTTTGACTCCCCGGATGTGGACAACGAAGTCCTCATCGATGCGCAGGACAACTACCTCAGTCCTGGCACCTTTGTCAATGTACGCATTACTAAGGCGGAGGATTATGATTTATATGGGGAGATTATTTAGGTGTTATCTTTTTGTAAAAGAAGGCTTTATGCCATCAGCTACAAAATAACGGTTTTAAATCTCTTCTAAAAAATCTGATTAGTCACCAATTTCAAAACCGCTTACACGTACTTTTCTACGTCTTCCGTGGTAACCACATCACCTCCAAGGATCATGAGGCGCTCGACCACGTTGCGCAGTTCGCGGATATTACCGGTCCATGAGCGGTCTTGCAAATGCTTGATGGTGTCTTCTGCGAAGGTCTTCGCTGCCATGCCGTCTTGGGCAGACAATTGCTGTACGAAGTGCTCCACCAATAGTGGAATGTCATCTTTTCGCTCGTCCAGCGCTGGAACTTTGATGAGTATGACGGCCAATCGGTGATAAAGGTCTTCGCGAAACTTACCCTCTGCAATTTCGGCCTTCAAGTCTTTGTTGGTAGCCGCTATCACGCGTACGTTGACATTGATTGATTTATCTCCTCCAACAGGGGTGATTTTGCCTTCTTGCAATGCGCGTAGTACTTTCGCTTGTGCCGATAAACTCATATCACCGACTTCATCGAGAAATAAGGTGCCACCATCCGCCAATTCAAATTTTCCCTTGCGGTCTTTTACTGCAGAGGTAAACGCCCCTTTTTTGTGGCCAAACAGTTCACTTTCTATAAGTTCGGAAGGAATGGCCGCACAGTTGACTTCAATAAACGGCTTCTTACTGCGTTCGCTTTGTGTATGAACGGCATGTGCCACCAACTCTTTTCCCGTTCCATTGGGACCGGTAATCATAACGCGAGCATCAGTAGGGGCAATTTTATCAATCATTTGACGAATCTGCTCAAGCTTGGGTGAAGCACCAATCATGGTGTAATTCCTACTCACTTTCTTGCGCAAACGCTTGTTTTCTACCTTTAGAGAATTGTTGTCCAAAGCATTCCTAACGGTGGTTAACAGTCGATTCA